>JAIUMT010000027.1 GCA_022565415.1 Balneolales bacterium
CGCCGAGCTTGGCTTTGGTCGAAAAAAGTGGGGTTTTAATGGCCGAAAGGGGAGAATTCGGTACTAGAACTGGTTTGGAGTCACGAACTATGTATCGGCGTTTGGCTGCGGTCGAAGCTTCCATCAGACGATCGGATAATCCGAGATGTTCAATTAGTTCCGCGATGGTTTTGTCGGAATCATGGATAGAGTTTGGACCTGCCTCCGCCAGCCACTCTCCCTCACGATAGCTTTGCACCGCTCCGCCAGCTTTATCGCCCGACTCCCATACGGTTACGTCGTGACCATCCAGCTGCAGTTTGAACGCTGTTGTTAGTCCGGTAATTCCCGCTCCAATAATGCCGATTCTAGCCATTTTAATGTGATTTTAGTTACTCAAAGGTACCGATTTTACTCAAATTAGAATAGGTTAATAGTCAAAATCGTTTCGATTAAAACCTTAACTTAAACGAGTTCCGAACGGGTTACATATTGCAACTTTGATGTACAGGTCATTCGTGGCTTTATATTTGGATGTTCCGAACGGATTTAACATCATGAAGCCTTGTCCAGTTTTTTTTCACCCCTTTTTGCCGCGCCAATGAAATATCTCATCTTTATAGTAACGCTACTCATTGCCCAAACGTTGACTGCTAATCCGGTCGATCGATTTAAACAAGTGCCTTTTTCTGTTGATGAAACCCATATCACCGTTTGGAATGGAACTCATTACACCCCGTTATTTATTAAGGGTATCAACTTGGGAATTGGCGTTCCCGGGACGTTTCCGGGTGAAATGGCCGCGACTCGCGAACAATACATGCGTTGGTTTGAGTACATGCACGAGGCCGGATTCAATACCATTCGTGTGTACACACTGCATTATCCTCGATTCTACGACGCGTTGTATGAATATAATTCGCAGAATCCTCAGTATCCGATTTTGCTTATGCACGGGGTTTGGCTGGAGGAAGAGGCCGAAGGATTCGACGGGAATTTATATCAGTTAACCGACCTGTTCGATCAGGAAATGCGCGAGAATGTACGTGCTGTACATGGCGATATAACCATCCCAGAGCGTCGGGGTAAAGCCCACGGCACCTACACAAAAGACATATCGCAATGGGTTATTTCTTACATCATAGGCCGGGAAGTATATCCGTCTGAAGTGATATATACCAACGATTTATATCCGTCGATTACATCGTTCGAAGGCGAATATTTTTCAATTGAAAACACGTTTGCTTCAGAGGCTTGGTTCATAGAACGACTCGACAATCTGGTTCGTTTTGAGCAGGATGAATATGGCACCCAACGACCAGTCAGCTTTTCGAGCTGGCCAACGCTGGATCCGATCGATCACCCAACAGAGATCAACACCGACGAAGATATTGTATCTCTGGATATCTCCGAGGTTGATTTCAGCCGGGCTGAGGCGGGAATTTTCGCCAGTTATCATGCTTACCCATATTATCCCGATTACATCAGCCGCGACCCTCGCTATACCATTTTCTCAGATCACCTCGGACAAAACAGTTACGTCGGCTATCTCACCTACCTTAAAGAGCATTACAGCCGATTTCCGCTCATAATCGCTGAGTTTGGCGCACCATCAAGTTGGGGAAACGCCCACTACGCTCACAACGGAATCCATCACGGCGGATACGACGAAACCGAACAGGGAAAGAACTCAATGCGGTTGATGCAAAATATTCAGCAAGCCGGTGGTGGCGGAGGGATTCTTTTTGCATGGCTAGACGAGTGGTTCAAAATTACGTGGATTACCGATCCGATGGATTTCGACCCCGAAAGGCGAATTATTTGGCATAATGTCACGGCCGCTGAGCAGAATTATGGCATGTTGGGTTTCAGGAAGCCACCCTCAGACCTCCAGACTTGGGAAACGTTTTGCGAAGATTGTCCGGTGAAATCGATTAAGGCCGGCTCCGATTATGCCTATTTGAAATTCGAGCTGGAAATGGATCGTCATATCGGCGCGCTCGACACCGTTTGGGTCAGTTTAGACACGTATGATGCGAACCTTGGCGAATCCATTTTACCTAATGGTGTTACGGTTTCGAATCGGGCGGAGTTTGTTCTGATGATTACCAATTATACGGCAGAATTGTACGTGACCGAAGCCTACGATATTTACGGAATTTGGCATGGTACATCGTCACCGGCTCAGCAATTTCGTTCTGTTGTTTCTGATGGCGCTCCCTGGCGAATTGTGCGTTGGAAGAACAATCAGGCCGAAAAAGAGGTGCAGTATATTGGTCAGATGAAGGTCAATCGCCTCGGGTTACCCCAATCGAGCACCGATGCCGTACGACTCTTCGACGACAAGATAGAAATCCGCCTGCCGTGGACGTTACTCAATATTGTAGATCCGAGTCGGGCCCAGGTTATGCATTACGACCGCGGTATCGATATGCGAAATACGATTACATCAGATGGGGTGCATGTCGGAGTTTACTATAACGGCGAGGCGTACATTACCAATTCGCGTTATACCTGGGAGTCGTGGAACCACGCATTAGATGCAGAAGAGTACAAAAAAGAATCCTTTTTCGTTGTGAAAGAAGAGCTTCCGAAGTTGCCGGCAAACCCAATCGCGCGCGGAAATCATTATGCCGTAGGTGTTGGAAGTTCGAATTTTATCTCAGCTGATATCGGTGTACTGTCGAACGACTGGTCGCCTGATGGAGTACCAATGATTGCTGTGGTAGATCAAATGCCCGAATTCGGATTATTAAATTTGCGTCCGGATGGAAGCTTTTCGTACATAGCTGCGCAGGACGACCTGCAGGAAGATTCGTTCACCTATCGGGTTCGTGCCGGAAGTCATTGGTCGGATGCCGCCACGGTTACACTATCGGGTGACGGCGAGCCCATGCAAGGAAGTGGTTTCGTGCAGGTTTATCCAAAGACTTCGACCGGACCCATATCTATACGATCTGCTTCCATAATTGACCGGGTGGAAGTGTATGCGATTACTGGTCAACGCGTGTTATCAATGCCTGTAAATGCTCGAAATACTTCTCTGGAGCTGGATTTTCTGAATTCCGGCGTGTATTTCGTACGACTACATTCGCGTGACGACACAACTATCAGAAAAATAACGATTTATCGGGCGAGATAGCGTCATTCTTGTTTTTATTTAGATTTATTAAAAATAACCCTTGTTAATAAATCGGCTTGGCGTTAATTTTGACTTGTTCTAAATAAGTGTTGCGTAGATACGTAATGCTGCCAGAACTTATCTGTAATTATTAATTCCAAGCCGTTGTTATGTCATTAATTATTAATCTACTAGCTTTTTCTATTGTATCAACATCAACCATAATAAATCCAGTGGCTGAGGCGTCATCCACCGATACGTTACGCGCTGAGATGCCTCAGATTGAAGTAATTGGTCAAACCGACCGATTTGTCCGAATCCCGGGTTCTGCCGACAGAATCTCGAATGCACACATCCAAGCTGTTGCGCCGGTTAGCGGAAATGAAGTTTTCCGAAGAATATCAGGTTTACATGCTGTTGAGGAAGAAGGAATTGGGCTCCGGGCCAATATCGGAATTCGGGGGTTAGACCCAGATAAATCGCGCACAGTTCTCATGCTTGAAGACGGAATCCCCGTCGCTTTAGCACCTTACGGTGAGCCCGAAATGTACTACACTCCATCGATGGACAGAATGGTCGGATTGGAGGTGATCAAGGGCAGTGGTTCTATTCTGTTCGGACCACAAACATTCGGCGGTGTTGTTAACTATCAGACTGCAAATCCTCCCGCAGTACCCACCGCAACCGCTCACGTTAGAGGCGGAGAAGGGGCCTATTTCGTTGGCCGATTTGGCTACGGAACATCAATCGGAAACACCGGATTTCAAACAACGTATTTGCACAAACAAGGCGATAAGGTTGGTCTACTCGGGTACAATCTTCACGACCTCAACTCCAAAATCAAACTAGTACTGGCCGATAATTCCGTAATCGGAATCAAGCTCGGATTCTACAACGAGAACTCAAACTCGACATATGTTGGCTTAACCCAGACCATGTACGACTCCAAACAATACGATTTCCTACATTTATCGCCCGACGATGAGTTGCAAATCCGTCGATACAGTGCCTCAGCAACGCACGACTATTTCTTTTCTGAAGACGTTCGTCTAAAAACCACCGCTTTTGCCTACACAACAACTCGAAATTGGGCTCGTCAGGACTTCGATAACGTCGAAAATCCTACCCGCACATACGATCGCGTTGTAGGAAATCCGAATACACCATTTGGAGCTATATACTTCCGCCAGACGACAGGTAACCGAAACAGATCGTTTGAAGTAGCCGGTGTTGAGCCTCGTCTGAGTATAAATCATACCATAGGATCCATGCGAAACGAAACGGATCTCGGAATTCGATTGCTATACGAGCGTGCCTTCGAGCAGCGAATCGACGGAACACCAGATCGTCCGACATCAGGTGTACTTCGCGACGATGAAATCCGACCCGGAAAGGCATTTTCTGCATTCATCCAAAATCGAATTTTTCTAACTCCGAACCTTACCGCCACTCCAGGACTGCGTTTCGAGTACTTCAGTTACGAGAGAGATATCCTCCGCAATGCCAATAATGAAATGCAGGTGGAAAATTCTAGTAGCTTAACTGAAATCATTCCCGGATTCGGACTCAACCTTCGATTAAACGAATCCAGTTCGGTATTTGGTGGAATTCACCGCGGATTTGGTCCGCCACGAACCAAAGATGCCATCACCGTTGCCGGCGTGGCCGAAGATCTGGATGCCGAAAGAAGCTGGAATCTCGAAGCTGGAGTGAGAGGGGCGTTAACATCCTACCTCAGCGGTGAATTAACCGGATTCTATCTCGATTTTTCGAATCAAATAATTCCCGTATCGGAGTCCTCTGGCGGAGTCGGAACCGGCTTAACTGGCCTAATTAACGCCGGAGAAACACGCCATTTAGGAGTTGAATCCACAATTCAGCTAAATATTTCTGAGTTGTTTTCATTCCAAAATGGGGTGGTGTTACAAAATACCGCGACATACACCAAAGCTACATTTAGCAACGATCGCAACATCGATACCGGCTCGGGCGACCGGGTAAATGTTAAAGGCAACACCTTGCCTTATGCGCCAGAATGGCTCGTTAATACTAGATTAGATATACGTACAACCTTCGGACTCGGACTCGGCATAGATGGCATGTACATCGGCCGGCAATTTGGCGATGTTCTAAATCAGATTGAAGGCTCCGATAATGGTCGATCGGGTGAAATACCTGCATATTACGTTGTCAACGCAGGAGTATCGTACAGTTTGCCTCAGATAGAAAACCTGACGTTTTCAGCATCTGTTAAAAACTTACTAGATGAACGTTATATCGTTTCTCGCCGTCCGCAGGGTATTCGTGTGGGACTTCCGCGGTTTATATCGGCAGGCGTCGACTTCAATTTTTAAGCAAATTGATACTAGCACAGGAAAATTGGCTGCAAATTTGCAATAAAAATCTTTGATAGGTTTAAACCAAACAATGTTTTGTTATTCTAGGATTGTTTGTATCTACACTTAACAAGGCAATATTGCAGTCCAGATTACTCTTAATTTGCATGCAATACAAAGCCAGGCACACACGATGGAATTAGTTGGGAAACCACAATCTATGGTTCAAGGTTGAAACTCTTGATGTAGATTAGAACCGGGTACAACCAATTCAAGAGCGATGCGGAACTAAAATTTCTGCATCGCTCTTTTTGTTTCCGTGACAAATCGAACGTACTTTTGATGAAAACGTAACATGGTCGTCCAGACCAGAAAATCAACTTATACAATCAAAATGAACAGACTCCAGCAATTTCGCGATAAACGTAAAGTCCTAAACGAGAAAATTATGGACTTGAATCACCTCGGCGTGAAACGATTTTTCAATCTCGACACCAATACCTACAAAGATGGAGCCGTTGATGGAAAAACGAAAGAGCTTCTAGGCCTCGTGGCTTCGGCGGTTCTGCGTTGCAACGATTGCATTGATTACCACCTGGAACAGTGCGTAGCTGAGGGATGGTCTAAAGCCGAAATGATTGATGCCCTGAATGTCGCCATGGTTGTTGGCGGAAGCATCGTGATTCCGCATTTTCGTCATGCTGTGGAAACCATCGAAATTCTGGAAAGCGAAGGAGCGATAAAGAACTAACTAAAGTCGATATCATGAAGATTCTTTCACTATTCATTATTTATGGCGCAATAATTTTGGCCAGTTCGCCTCAGGCAAATGCCCAGCAGTACAAACACGTAGATGATGGTTTCAGCATCGGAGCATCTGTCAATTACGGAGGTATTTATTTCGAGAAGGATGCCAGTTTTTTGAACGATATATGGTCCAATTCCGTAGGGTTTCAGTCTCAAGTGATGTATGGGATGAATTTATCGTCGGTTTTTTCTGTGAAGGTCGGAGCTGAGCTGTTCGTACATCGGTACCAAATGGACGATATAAGATCCGTCGAAACGAATGATGTGGGTGAACCTACTGGTAACGAAAAAGTTTCATTTATGAATGGTTCCGTTGGGACAACGTACCTAAGTTTACCTGTAAATCTCATTATTCGTCCGTTAAGGAATAAGGCATTTTATGCGGTTGTCGGACCAGATGTTTCTTTCAAAATTGCTCACAAAAATGGTATGCTTAAAATGCGATCAATACCAAATTCTGATTATTGGTTTGATAATGATGTGAAGTACGAAGTGCCTGAACAGTCCCGCGACACGATGTTTTTTGCAAATGTGGGTTTGGGGTATAGTTTTGCGCCATTTTCAGTACCACTAAATGTGGAGCTTCGGGCGAAGCACTCCATGACGACATTTATGGATGATGAAAGTTTTGCCGACATTTGGGTTAGAAATGTGTCTTTTTCGGTGGCGTATCGCTTTTGAACAGCTAATTTGATTTAAATCTTACGCTTTAGGTCGTTCTTCCGTGTGAGGAAAGAGACTAGAGGCAACCGTAGCTTTTTGGTTTGGGAATGGCCGCAGAGCCGTCTAGCGACATACTATCGAAAAAAGCATTTATTTTGAGATGGCCCCTGTTTCATTAAGTGGCAAAGTCTTTATTCTAAGTCCACCTCCGACTAAAACGTGTACCCAATTCCCAGATACAACCGACTGATTTCATCCGAAAATCCCAAATCGGCACGGACTAAAAACTCATCTGTAAACAGCGACATGGCTGCTCCGCTTCCGAAAGTTCGTTTATGGTTTTCAAAAAAAGATGGCAGTACATCGCCAGATTGGTAGGTTCGACCTCCATCCACAAAAACGTGTCCGCCTAAGCGGAAATTCAAATCGGGATACTTGAACAACCAGGTGCGAAGCTCGGCTGTGTAGAACAAAATCGCATCATCCCGAAATCTGCCCTGAGCATATCCACGCATGGTAAACTCCCCGCCCAGCTCCGGATATGCGTAAAAAGGGACATCACCACCGGCCTGCATATAGGCACCCCTCAGGGCTAAAGTTACCGGAAAGATGATTTTACGCGTGTAGTATTGTGTGGCCACGAGACTGGTCCACCACATTTGGTGATTGGCAATTACACCCGGGGCGACCAATAGATCGAGAACTACAGTATTGCCCGTCGTCGGAGCAATTTCGTTATCCCGATTTTCCCAATGGAGTCCGAGTCCTGTTAGCCAAACCCAGCTTCCATCACTATTAGGAACATCCTGTTCGGCAAAAAAGCTATTTCCACTGCCCAATTTCGGCCAAATACCGCGAATATCGTTAATATACATGGCATCGAGATATCTGCCTGCGGAGTTGCCGGAGTTCCAAATTCGCTTCCGCCCCCGATATTCATGCATCAAGAAGAAACTTTCGTAGAAATAATAGCCCTCATCCCACAAATCCAGATCGAAACTAGAGTTATTTCTCAAACCAAACCACGGAGTTTCTAATTGGCGTCCGGTTGAGAACTTGTTAAGGCTGCGAAATTCCTGACCAAAAGTTTGCATGTGATCGGTGTACAGGGAAAGGGAGAAAAGTCCGCGGGTGGTGACAATAACTGCCGCTTGAATCTTGCCAAAATAGGGTGTAAACCCATCTTTGTAATGATATCTTCCCATAATTCCGCCGCCGGCAAAACCAATATCAGACGAATACCCGAGTGCAGGCAAAAATCCATACTTAACAGAATCGCCTAAAATTTCGTGATTTTGTTCATCATTTCCGGGCGACTGAGCTGCCACCGGATATGCCGTTGCCAAAATGAACAGTATTCCAAGCAGGAACGTGTGTTTGATGAAGTGGTGTTGCAAGATAGTTAATTAAATATTATCGACAGATGTATGCCTGAGCAAAAGTACTGTTTTTTGAAATGGATTTCATGCTGCTGTTTTGATGTGTATTTTACTTGGATGCAATTTATTTCACGCTAGCGACCCAACTTTTGATTATTTACCCCCTCAATACCACCGAAAAATCCGGATTTGAATACATTCGCGAGGCCACAATTGCGTTCGCGATGTCGGAAGTTGCCCAAGAAAGACTCTCGGAAATGTCACCGTCTTCGGATGTGGACGTTGTTTTGGTTAAGCTAGGCAGAACCCGGGAATTGATATCTCTTATTGGCGCCGGTGAGTTTCCACCACTTGGCGAGATGCCCGATATTCGAAGGGCGTTGGGGCGGGCACGGCCGGAGGGAAGCGTTTTGGAGCCAGCCTCCGTACTTGAAATCGGTGTTTTGATTCAAACCGCCCGACGCGTACGCCAGTTTTTTATCCAACGCGACGAACGATGCCCATTTTGGAACGCATTTGTTCAGGGCGTAATCGTGCTAAAACCCCTCGAAGACGAGATTTTCCGCGTATTAACGGATTCCGGCGTTGTTAAAGACTCCGCCTCACCCGAGCTCCAAACCATTCGCCGGAGCCTGAATTCCCGTCGCAACGATCTTCGCTCGGCGCTGCAAAAGGTGATGCGACAAGCTGCCAAGGACGGATACCTTAGCGAGCAAGAGCCAACTATTCGGGGCGGTAGGATGGTACTGGCCGTAAAAGCCGAGCATAAACGCAAAATCAGCGGATTCATCCACGATACTTCTGCTACCGGACAAACCGTCTACCTCGAACCCGTAGATGCGCTGCACATCAACAACGATATTCGTCAGCTCGAAAATGACGAACTCCGTGAAATTGAGCGGATCATGCGCATCCTTACCGCTCAAATTCGGGAAAATCGAGAGTTTATCTCTCAAAATGCTGTGCTGATGGGCGAATTGGATGCCGCCATGGCCGTCGCTCGTTTGTCGATGGAACTGGATGGCGTTATTCCGGAAATTGCCGAGAAGAAGCAGGGGCGTATGATGATTCACCTCATCAAAGCGTACAATCCACATTTGTTGCTGAAATCCAAGCGTTTAAAGAACAGCGAGACCATTGTTCCGCTCGACCTGGATATGGATGACGACGAGAAATGCCTCGTTATTACGGGTCCGAATGCGGGTGGCAAATCGGTAGCGCTAAAAACGCTCGGACTCCATGCGCTCATGTTTCAGTGCGGATATGCGATTCCGCTTAGCGAGGGCTCGCGGTTACCGGTTTTTGGCTCAATTTATGTCGATATGGGCGACGAGCAATCCATCGACAACGATCTGAGTACGTTTTCGTCCCGCCTCGAATGGATGCGCGAAACGCTTAATAATGCCGATTCTGATAGTTTGGTGCTGATTGATGAAGCCGGCACGGGCACCGATCCGGAGGAAGGCGTTGCTTTGTACCAATCCCTCCTGGAAGACCTCATCACCCGCAATTCCCGAACGATTGTGACCACACATCATGGCAATCTGAAAGTTTTTGCCCATAACAATCCGTATGCGGTCAACGCTTCGATGGAGTTCGATCAGAAGACGTTGTCGCCTACGTATCGGTTTCGGAAAGGATTGCCGGGCAGTAGTTATGCCTTTGAAATTGCCCAGCGGATGGGGGTTAACAACCAGATTTTGAAACGCTCGCGCGAGTTGCTGGGCGATACCCGAAATCGACTCGAACATCTTATTGCTGAACTCGAACGAATGGGTCAGGAGGCTGCAACCACCAAATTCGAGCTGGAGAAGCAACTCCGAGACGCCCAGAAACTCATGAACGAGTACGAGCAAAAGTACGAATCGATTAATAAACAACGTGACCAAATTCGCGAGAAGGCGCTGATTGAAGCCAAATCCATTATGCAGTCGGCAAACGCTCGTGTGGAGGAGGCGGTTCGACAAATTGCCGAGGGGAAAGCTGGCAAAAAGGACATTAAGCAAATCCGGAAGGATCTCGACGAGCAGAAGTCGGCCGTTGATGAAGACCTGGCGCAGGTTCAGGAAGTGAAGATGCCGAAAACGCTGGGAACTCCGCCGAAAGTGGGCGATACGGTAAAAATGACCGATGGGTCATCGACGGGTGAACTTGTGGAACTAAGTGGCAAGCAGGCCATCGTAATGGTCAACGGACTCCGTCTGAAAACCAGTTATAAGAATCTGGTTAAGGTTCAAGCTTCCAAGAAGAAAGAACAACGCATCAATGTTACCGTGCTGGCATCTTCCGACGACGATGGCGTGGTGCGCAAGGCGAGTCCGTCGTTGGATGTTCGGGGTAAGCGTGGCGAGGAGGCCATCGCCGAGCTTACGCACTACTTGGATCGGGCCATGGTCTCGGGGCTTTCACAGGTTGAGGTTATTCACGGGAAAGGCGACGGGATTCTAAGAAAACTGGTTCACAACTACCTTCACGATCGCAAGGAAGTAAGGGAGTTCGCGCTGGCTCCATGGGAACAGGGCGGACCCGGTTGCACCCTGGTATTTTTCAAATAGAATCCTCAGCAAAACTCGTTAGGCACGTGCACTTTGGTAATCATTTAATAGAACCCTTCAGAATTGGCCTGTATTTTTCACTCCTAAATTCCAGAATCTGGAATCATTGAAAATCTGTTATATTTGCCAATATTGTTTTTAAAAACTCGTTCACATGCATCTGGAAAATCTATTTATAGAACCCCTCAAAATTTATGATCAGCTCTCCAGTGCATTCTCCAAAAATTACATTATAAGCTCGATCTCTTGTTAATCTTAGCACTTCTAATTATCGGATTATTTGCCGGATTGTTATCTGGTCTCTTGGGAATTGGCGGCGGAACAATCTTCACTCCGGTATTATTCTATCTATTTGACCGTCATGGTGTGGCCAATCCCGAACTCTGGACCATCGGAACATCACTATTTTGCACCTTCGCAGCTTCATCCGGAGGCACCATCCGACATATTAAACAGAATAGTTCGTTCATGCGGGAAAGCCTGCTTGTGGGAACATTTGGCATTGTTGGAACAGCCGCCGGGAAGTACATTGCAACCTCGAGCTGGTTTTCAAAAGAGGAGTTTTTGCTGATAATATCGATTGTCTTTCTATACACCGGATTCAATTTCATTCGGAAAAGTCTCGCTCAGAAGTCAGCAGCTGAGGGTATCGGACATGTTGATCGGGAAATTACTCCCGTCCGTGCGACGGGTATTGGCGGCGCCGGCGGATTTGTCGCAGCATTATCTGGCTTAGGCGGTGGCGTACTGATGGTTCCGATAATGAACATGGGCTATAAATTTAGCCTTCGGAAGTCTGTAAGCGTTTCCGAATTTGCCATTGTGCTGATTTCACTGGCCGGATTTATTCAATTCGGTCTGAGGTCGCCCCTGAAAGATCTCCCAAGTCTCGAAAATGTAGTGCTTAGCGTCTCTTCGTACACCGTCGGCTACATCGATTTCGGAGTTTGCCTGCCACTGGTAATCGGGGCGTTTATTGGCGCCGGATTCGGTGTGAGGCTCCACGACAAGATTAACACCAAGTACATCAAAATGATATTTGGTGTTTTAGTGATTCTCGTCGCGGCCAGAATGGCGAGCGAATTGTGGTAATCGCCACAGATCCAAACCCAGATCCAGATTCAAAGCATAATTCAGATCCAAATCCAAATCCTTCTACAAAATGATAGTTTTGTTGCCGTATGCCAGAATTCTTCGGTTCGTATAGTTCCAAATGGCTCGTGAAAGCACGTTTTTCTCCACTTCTTTGCCCTTTCGTTTCAGGTCTTCGATAGAATCGCTGTGCCTGATTCGAATCACATCCTGCTCGATGATGGGTCCAGCATCTAACTCTTCGGTTACAAAGTGGCTTGTGGCTCCAATAATCTTGACACCACGATAATAGGCCGAATGGTACGGACGCGATCCTGGGAATGCAGGCAAAAACGAGTGATGAATATTGATAATCTGATTCCGGTAGGCTTGAATAAACTTCGGACTCAAAATCTGCATGTACTTGGCTAAAATGACCAAATCAACCTGATGTTTTTCCAATAATTCCAGTTGCCGCGCCTCTGTTACTGCTTTATTTTCTTTGTTCATCGGAATGTACTCGAAAGGAATTTCAAACCGGTCTGCTATGTAGCGAAGTTGCTCGTGATTACTTATAATCACCGGAATATTCACGTTTAACTCTCCGTCGATCGACCGCGAAAGAATATCCAATAAGCAATGTGACTCTTTGGTCACAAAAATTGCAGTTCGAACGCGCGCCTCAGTTGAGTGCAATTCCCACTCGGTGCCGTTGTTTAGACGGTCCATGAATGTGCGAAGACTCGTAAGCGGGTCATCAACTCCCGGACTAACAGGGCCACCCTCCGAAATCATCTTCTTAACCTGCTTTTCTGGCAGATTTTCTGGCTCCGAATCTTCAATAGTGAATGCAATTCGCATAAAAAACCGGCTCTGATGCCGATCTCCGTATTGATCCAGCTCGATAATGTTGTGACCGTGGTTCTTGAAAAATGTGGTAACGTCGTGCACCAATCCGACGCGATCGGGGCATGAAATACTGAGGATATAGTCTTGATTCATAACGTGTTTAGCTTAAAATAGTAGTTCGTTGCTTTGTTAACGAATTAAACCTCAAGTTATGTAGTATTGCGGCGACGGTCAAACCGGCAATCAAGCCAATCCATAGCCCTTCCGGACCCCAATTTCGCATAATGCCAAGGTAATAGCCCAAGGGTAATCCGATAATCCAGTATGCAATAAGGTTTACAATCATGGGGACTTTTGTATCCTTTAACCCCCTCAGCGCGCCAGATCCGCTAACCTGGAGTCCATCTGATACCTGAAATATCGCCGCCATGTAGATTAGGTTTACCGCCAACGTGATGAGGTCTTCGTCGTTGGTGTACAGGCCTACAATTTGGTTAGGTAGCAAATACATAAGTAATGCAGTGAAACACATAAACAGAGTTGAGACACTAATGCCAGTAAACCCGCTAAAGCGTGTTTGTTGGATGCCACTTCTGCCTGCGACTTGTCCCACCCGTACGGTGATGGCGGCAGAGAGGCCAAATGCGAGCATGAATGTGATTGAGGCGAAGTTTAGTGCGATCTGGTGTGCAGCTACAGCGTATGTGCCCAGCGATCCCATAATTAATCCGATAACGGCAAACATGCTCACTTCCATGGTCATGCTAACTCCGATCGGAACTCCGATGCGTAATAGCTCCCCGATGTATTTTGGGTCCGGTAGCTTGACGTTGTTGAAAATATCGAACCGCTGATAGGCTTTGCGTCGGTATGTGTAAACGAGTAATCCGATAAACATGGCCAGCATTACTATGGAGGAGGCGTATCCGGTGCCAATTGCTCCGAGGCGAGGAAACCCGAACTTGCCGAACATCAGGGTGTAATTGCCCAGGATATTGAAGAAAAGTCCGATAAACCCGACGTACATGGCCCGTTTTGTTACCGAAATTCCTTCGTTGAAATACCTCAGCGCCAGATAGAGGTATAAAAATGGGATTCCCCAGGAAATGGCATCCATGTACCCGAGCGTGAGGGGGATGATTTCAGGATCTACATTCAGCAGATTTAGTACCGGGGCGGTGTTGCGAATCAGGAAAATTGCCGGAATAGAGATCATCAGACTGAGCCACAAAGCCTGGCGTGTCGATTTTCCGATTAAGTGCAGGTCGCGCCGACCGAAATGCTGGGCTACGATCGGACTCAATCCCATCAAAATTCCGCCGCCGAGCATGAATACGGGCATAAACAAGCTTCCGCCGACAGCCACGGCCGCAAGATCGCGCGGACTCAAGTTTCCAGCCATGACCGTATCGACCACACTCATCGAAATCTGAAGCAAATTTCCAATAACGACCGGAATTCCAATCTGGAAAAGTATCTTTATCTCTTTGAGTGTGCGGTTGTAAAGCGATTCGGGGTGTGAGGATTGCATGGCGTAAATTGAAAAAGCCACCCGTGGTTGGAGCAGCTTATTGAAAAAGATTTCAAATTTACGCCTTTTCTGCCTCAGAAGCTTTAGCCAATTTCACGATAAGCGGAATTGTGATGGTAAAAGTGGTTCCCATTCCGGGCACTGATGCGAACCGAATTTGCCCTTTATGAGCATCTACTACTTTCTTGCAAATAGCGAGTCCAAGTCCGGTTCCGGAGCTTTTCGTCGAGAAGTTCGGAATAAACACCCGTTTGCGAACCTCGGCAGGCATCCCTTTCCCGCTATCAATTACATCAGCACAGGCCTGATTTTCGAAGGTATACGTTCGGATGTACACCATTCCGGTCGGACCCAGCGCCTCCATTCCATTCTTAATAAGGTTTATGAACACGCGTTTGAGTTCATCCCGGGCAGCCAGAATTTCGAGATCGGCATCGTCGGCTTCGAAGTATATTTCAAGACGCTCATCATGCGAATATAGATTGATAACATCACGTACGACTTCGTTTAGTGGTGTTGCCACGAAATCTTCCATAATTGGCCGCGCGAAATTCGAGAAATCGGAAGCAATATTGCTGAGGGAATCAATTTCCTGCACCAGAGTGTTTGAAATTCTTCGAACCAGAGGTCTGATTTCCTCAAGCGTTTTGTCGTTGTACTCAATTTGCTGATACAAATGCTGAATACTTAGCTTCATTGGGGTAAGCGGATTCTTAATCTCGTGGGCCACCTGCCGAGCCATTTCGGTCCAGGCCGACTGCCTCTCCGATTCCGCTAGCTCATCCTGTAGATCTTTAAGCTTGTAAACCATCAAGTTAAACGCATTGGCCAACTCCCCGATTTCATCCTGGTTTTTAACCTTGATTTCGGAAGTCATGTCCCCGGCCGACAAGCGCTGTAAACCTTGTCTGAATTCCTGAATCGGCCTTAGAATTTCGAGCGATATCAAAATTCCGCCCGTTATGAACAAGCCGAAAATAATCAGGTAGAACAGAATAAGGAAACTCACGGTTTGCAAAATCTGATCCATATATTTGTTCGCTCCCGAAATGGCAGGTATGGCTATAACACCGCTAAGAGAGGTATCATCCTCAATAATTGCCCGGTAACCCAGTAAAATTCGCTTGTTGTCGGAGGTGGTCCATTTCAGCGTTCGCCGGTCGTCGCCACGCATAAATCCATTGTAAATGTCGAATGGAAGAAGTTCAGTCTTGCCTAGACTATAGCTGATATCCGATCGGTCTGTTTTGGTTAACTCACCACCGAGCGGATAGTACAGGAAATCAAACCCGAGAAAAAGCTCTTCGCGAACGTTTAAGGAGTCATTTGTTCGTAATCCGTATTGTAGCAAGTCCATGTTCTCGACAATTTCGAGCTCAATGTTCTGATTGTTTTGCTGCTTGATAATTAACTGGGTAACAACAACGAGCAATATTAAAAAGATAAAGCTAGAAAGCAGATAGGTATCTTGAATTCGGTTCTGAAAGCGATTTTGTGCTTTTAGCAAATAGACGTCTTTTCCAGATAAACGGACAAATCCTAGAATGAGCACTCCCAATGCAAGTAAAAACAGGTAATACCGAAAGAAACTGTAAACGTAGTTTTGGAAATTCTGTTTTCTGGCCTGCACTATAACAACTTTGTTTATGTTTGCAGGTCTGTAGGCTAATTCGCGATAGGTGAAGTGAGGACCGGTTTCGATGCCATAACTACTCGATCCGCCCTGAAACAATGTTCGTCCACGTTGTGGTAATATTGCATTATCCGGAAATTGTCCGGAAGCGAAATCGCCTGTAATTCGTTCTACGGTGCCTCCGCTGTAAACAACGGTAAGGTAGGGCGATTGGATGGTGTAACCATTTGCTGTACGCCAACTGTCGGGATTCACAGCTTCTTTTGCCAATGCTAACATGGCTGTTTCGTACTTATCGTCGACCCCACCATAAAATGAGGGGAAAGACAGCAATGCGATGATGAAGGCAGCTGTTGCGGTTCCTCTTGTAACGGCGTAAAACTTCAGCAAATGAGGTTTGCGGTATAACAACCATGCTATGTAGTAGGTGCAGAAGGCGAACAATCCTATCCAGATAAATTCGAATAAGAATCCGAGAATAGATCCTGTATGCGTCTCACTTCCCAGATAATAACTGAACAACGCTCCTGATAATACCAGTGGATGAACCCAGTTAATCTGGTCCTGCTCCGAATTCATTAAAAACCAGGCCAGTATCGCGTTAAATGTAATTAAAGTAAGGCCAATCAGTCCAGCGACGAAGAAAATCCACATGGTGGCCACGGATGGAATCAACGAAATGTCAACAATTTCAACAACATCCAATCGGGCCAGATAGCGCAACAGTCTTCCGTATAAAGCAAAGCTCAACCCAAGGGTTATACCATAAACCAATGAAACCGTTATTGTTCGAGGGTACCAGGTAAAGCCGAAATATCGCTTCGTTTTAAGCAGTTGTTGAATGATGATGTACGCAATTGCGGCCATTACAATTGCAGCGATTATAAAACCTGCTACATAATCGACCAGATAACCATGCGTTGAATTGGTCTGGGAGGAAAACAAAGTCACTATAAACGAGAATACATCCAGATTCCAGGCCAATACAGACGAAACGCTAACCAGTAATACTTGAAAACCAGTGCGCAAAACTGGATTCGAGCTGTCGAATCTGAGATTAATCATCATCCATAACAGGATGAATACGGCGGTAAAAAACAGGGTACGAACACCGAGATCTAACTGTGGATGAATATAACTTCGGATTATCGGCTCATTTACACTCAGAACAAAATACCCGCTGGTGTTCTCGTCGTAAATTGTCATCAGATTAAAACGATAGTCGCCGGGCAAACGGTCGGGACTTCCAACCAGATAGAATGGCGTTGGGCGCAATCGCGATAGCGCCGGATCTACCGTTTCGTAGACGTCGCCAAATCGTGAACCAGGGTTGGCAATTTGATACAACTTTTTGGCACGAATTACTTTCCAGTTTACACCATCAATCGTAACTCCCGACGACGAAAACAGATACATGCCAAACTCATCGGTGTGCAAGGCAGTTTTCCCCGAAAGAAATGCATTGTGAAGCGACTCGGTCATGCCATCACTCCACGATACTAAACGTTGATCTTTGTAAAGTGCGGTTATTGTAGCGGAGTTAAATGCGGATATGCGTTGTAAAAATTGGCTGTTTGCATTTCCCTGCAAGTCAATATTATCGGCAATAGAGCCTGAAAGTTGTACGGCTTCAACCTGTAATTGTGCGTGCCTGTCCCATAAAATATCGGATGTTGCCTTAAACTGACTACTTACCCGGTATTCTCGTTCGATGGCGTCTGGACGTAAAATCTGAATTCCAAACTCTGCAATCCCCCAACTAACGACTACAATTGTAAGAATCGCGGCGACTAAGTTTAGCTTCGGTACATTTTTACCCACAGTTGTATGCTTTAGTTAATAAGAAATCAGCAAATTTTGATGCATTATCCATGGGCAAGATAGAAAAGCCTGACCAAAATATATATGCCTCTTTATGAGATAAGATTGGGAATCTCTGAGGGTGATTTTCCCTTGAGAATATCGACTATCGCGCGGGCTGCCAAGAGTCCCATTTCGCGACGGGTTTCTTTCGTCGCACTGCCAATATGTGGTAGTAAAACGGCATTTGGGGCGGTAAGTAAATCGGGATGAACTTCGGGTTCTTTCTCGAATACATCAAGCCCGACACCAGCGATTCTTTTGGAATGCAATACGTTAGCTAGAGCCGCTTCATCGATGAGTGGACCGCGACCTGTGTTTATGATAATTGCATCGGACCGGAGTGCGTTGAGGCGGTCTTTGTTGAGTAGATGGTGGGTTTCGGGAGTTAACGGACAACTAAGGAATATGAAATGAGCGGACTGAAGTAAAGAATCGATGTCTTCATTGTAGGTTGC
>JAIUMT010000028.1 GCA_022565415.1 Balneolales bacterium
AAATGTTCAAATAGTATAGCTAGGTCCAGCGAATTGGTGCGATTATTAAGCCCCTCCCGGAATGCCAACATATCTTCCACACCGCGAAGTACTTCGATATTATTCGCCCCTAGCTCGCGCATGGTCTCCATCACATTATCGGCACCCACAATGTCAATAACCAGGTTTGTAGCCATATTCCCACTCAAAATGGTCATGTTGTAAATGATATCCCGCATCGGGACCAATTCGCCAATTTTTTCGTGCAACTCACGTCCGCTGTCACGATTCGGATCAATATTGTATTCACTGCTGTCGACAATGCTTTTGAACGTATTATGCACCAACACCGGATCTTGAATCGTGATGCCTCCGTCGCGGGCCTGCTTGTATGCTTCAATCATAACCGGAGTTTTCATTGTGCTCGCAGCGTGAAACATCATCGTTTCGTTGATAAACAGGGTGTCGGCAGGGTTGTCCAGATTGATGTACGCAACAGAAAAGTCGCCGCTTACTGTCGAAATTTCAGCCATAATGGCATCCCGAAGTTCCGATTTGCCCGGATCATTTGAGCAAGCCGTCGTTAGTAACAGACTAAGAGTAAGTAAATAAAGAGGTCTCATAGGTAGTTTTATTAGGTTTTGATGATGGACATGTTGTCGAATCATTCGTCGTGGTAAAGTCTCTGGTATAAATTGTAGCGTAATGTGTTGTACAGCTGAGGAATATAGAGAATCAAGGAAATACTTAGTAGTACGACGGGAATCACGGCATAGTATATCAGCCCAAAATGATAGAGTATAAGTAGCGAAACCATGATAATCAGGAAGTAGAACATGTATAGTCCGGAGGAGTTATTGCGAAAATTGCTGATGTTCTGCATGGAGAAAAGGCGTTCTATATACCTGGGATGATGCAGACTTGCAATAATCCCGACGGGTACGAATAAGCACAGTACTAACACTATGAACACGATGATGTCGAATCCCAGATACCCCATGTACCAAATAACTCCGAGACCCAAAACTAAATCGAGAATCAACACGGGTAGTAATGTACCCAACCAGGTGCGCAACAAAATTTTCGTATCTCCATTATGAAGTACAACCGCGAACCACGATTCCCGGAAAAATCCGGCAAAGTTATTATGCACATAGCTGAATGGAATTATGGGTAGAAGAAGCGTAATCACATAATACATGCCAAATTCCGTATCTCTACTCCCCGATAGCATAAAGTATGCGTAGGCAATCAGGAAAATCTTACTCGCAATAATCATCACAACGGCAAAAAGAGTCGATTTCCGCCTGAAATAAAATGCCGTCGAGAACGAAGCCATATTATTGTACGACTTTCGAACAACCTTTTTGGTTCGTACCCGGATGCGCTCTCTTTTGGGTCCGGCGACATACGAAACATGGAAGTATAACACAGTCGAAATAATGGTCAAAGCAAGAAACAAAGCCGTTTGCGCCGGCACTCTGTACGTTTCCAGCTCAAGACCGAATCCCAAGTAGAGTAAAACGATTCCTCCTAAAATGGCGATAATCCCTGCATACCACAGAAGTTTTGGCATAAATTGTTCAAGCAATACCTTCACATTTCGCTCGAGCACAATCACCAACACCAAAAACAACACCGAGTTGAAACCTTGTAGCAATCCGAACTGTTTTCCGCCAACGACCATCATCGCGATAAAAACCACCGAATACACGTAGGTTAAGTTCAGCATATCGCCGAAAAAGTTGATTCCCGTGCGGAAACGTTGAGAAACAGGGTACAATCGGCTGAGGTATTCTGAGCGGGGTCTGAACGATGGCACGTAGTTGACCATAAATACGACCAAAAGCGCGAGTCCGTGGATAACAGATTCCATTCGGGCCGGAGTGTAATCCAACTCGTCGGTAACCAGCACGGCGTCGTAAAGGGTCCCGTAAAACAGTCCAACGGCAGCGATGAAAATGAGCAAAACCGTTCGTAAGACGTTCCAAATCAGCGCATTACTACCCCAGAAAACGGCCTTCATTCTTACTTTGAAAATGAACCAGGCGATTTCGAAAAATGACGTTTTATGTGTGGATGATGGTGACAAAGGTGGGTTTTTGGCGACTAAGTAGTGGGATAATTTGGGTTATTAATCAAGCAACCATCCTAGTCCATCCCGCGATTTCGGAGTCTGATTCAGCATATCAAACAATGTTCGGTCGATCATGCCACTTCCGTTCACCAGAAAATCCGATTTTGTGCCATTAAAGATGAACTTTTGCTGATGGATTACAGCGATATGCGTGGCAAGTTGTTCCACATACGACAAGTTATGCGAAGAAATAAGCCCAACCCGTCCCGCAGTTAAATACTGTTTCAGAAAGTCGATTAAGGTCATGGCCGACCCCGGATCTAATCCCGAAAACGGCTCATCCAAAATCAGAATATCCGGACGATGCAGCAAAGCCGCGATAATCCCAACTTTTTTGCGCATCCCGGTCGAAAACTCACCACATCGTTTATCGAGATCCGCATCCGAGTCGAAAAAAAAGCTAAACAACGTCCGGATGCGTTCATCGCGCTCCACCTCAGAAACTCCATACAGCATGGCCGAAAGCTGAAGCTGCTCGTAGGCCGTGAGCTCGGCGTGCAGCATCTCTTTTTCGGGCAAAACCCCCATCAGCCGGCGAATCGGGATGGTGTCGGCGGGATAGCGCATGTCGGCCACCGTAACCGATCCACTCGAAGGGGGAATCAAATCCAGGATTATATTGATGAGGGTGGACTTCCCGGCCCCGTTGTTGCCTAAAAGTCCGTAGCACATGCCGGGAGCGATGTGTAAATCGACTCCCGACAGCACGGGGGTATTTCCAAAAGACTTGTGTAACCCGCTGATATCAATCATATCAGTCTTCCGGATGCTCGGCAATGGCGTTTAGAACATTCTCGATTACCCGGTTTGCGATATTGTTGCTCACGGTGTGATGATTGACCATGATGGAGAATGCCAGGGGCGTGCCATCTGCGGCCTGTATATAGCCACTCAGAGCCCTTGCCATGCCAATGGTGCCAGTCTTGGCCTGAACACTTTCACGCGCGGCGCCTTCACGAAACATAAACGTCAGCGTTCCGATCTGTTCGCCTGGTTTCGGCAACGACTCAATAAACGCAGTACGAATGCCCTCATCCGGATGATGCCACATGAAATTAAGTAACGAGGTTGTCATAGTCGGCGTTACCACATTCATTCGCGACAACCCAGATCCATCTGCAAGGCGGAGGCGCGTTGTGTCGACTCCGGCGGCACCAAACACCAACCAAGCCGCATTATGGCCATCCCGACCGGACGCCTCAACCGACTCTCCGTTTATGAGGGGCGAATGGGAGGTGTTGGTAAATAATCGTGGGGTGTGCCCAATCAACGCATCGATCTCTGGAATCTCAGCCAATGCCATTTTATAATAAGCACCGATGGTTTTAAGCAAGTTCTCGGCATAGAAATTCTGACTCCGTTGATTCAGAATGTACACAATTTCGCCTAATGTGGGCGATTCGTGCGTTGCGACTTTAGTAGCATTTGTACGATATCCTTCAACCTTTGGCAATCCGGTGCGGTCGTGCAAGTTGCCCTCAACAGTAATACCTTGACGTTCAAATTCCTCCCGCATAACATGAACAAAGTACAATGCCGGATTTGTAATACTTGGCGAATATCGAACGGTATCGCCTTGAGGAACAAGATTGGTTATGGTAATTGTATTGGTGCCGGACGGACGATCGTATCCAACACGTCGCGAAGAATCCGCATGAATGCTTCTAGTTTCGTTGATAACCTGCACATAATCTGTCTGATAAGGCTCCCAGGTTAGCTCACTTGGCGTGCCTGGCTCCCGCCCAACCATCTCGACATCAATCGTATTATCATTAAAACTCAGAGCGCCCATTTCGGCCGCGTACCAGTAGCTAAGGTAATCCCAACTCCAGGATCGCCCAAGATTCACATTGTCAAAAAGGCTGTCGTCGCCAATTATATCGCCCTCAATACGGGTAATCCCCATTTCCTTAAGAGTTTCAGCCCAGGTACGGAAAACTTCCATGCGGTCGCCATCATTAAATCGTCCGCCGATCGTCGGATCTCCACTGCCCTCAACAATCAAATTTCCACGAAAAACCCCGTTCTCCACTTCGCCCATCTTCCAAACGTTGGTTTTGAAGGTGAAGTCCTCGCCAAAAAGGTCCAATCCGGCAGAGGTTGTGTACAATTTAGTGTTGGATGCCGGCATGAAACCTTTTAATCCGTTACGGCTGAAAACCGTGGCACCGGTGTTCAAGTCGCGCACGTGAATTCCCCACCAGGCGTTCTCAAATCCGGGATGATTCAAATGAGGCATTATCTTGCGAATCAGGTCGGTACGGTATGCTGTGGCATAATCAGCGGTTTGAGCTTGTTGAGCGGTACCTGCGGGGGTGGTGTCAACTTCGTTTGGATTTCGAAACTGAGCGTGCGCTAACGATGTGATGCTTGTAACGCACATGATGCCGGCCAGGGCAACCACTGTAAGTCGTTTAATTTGAGGTAAATGCTGTAAAAAAGTAGCCATCCGGATAAAGTTGAATCTTTATTATTGTTATGTTGTTGAGGACATCATAAACACGTCAACCTTTGTAAAAATTGCAAGCACTGAATTGTGAAAGTTTATACACACGGGAATTAGAAACACACGGTTCATTGCTTATTAAAAGATTATCACCATGCTTCACACGAACAAACTACTGACTTCACTTCTATTTGTACTTGCATTAGCGTTTATCAGCGCCGGATGTACTTCGGAGTCTGATATCGGTGCACCAACTACGTACCCCAACGCTGACATCCTGCTATCTGCAGAGGAATTCGCCGTTGCGTTAAATGACGAGCGTACCATCGTTATCGACACCCGCACGTCCGATTCCCTGTTTCAGGTATCGCATATTCCAGGCGCAGTTCACTTTCACTCCCGCCGCGACCTAAACGATCCGGATAGTCCGATCGAATTCTTCATGGTCGGTCCCGAGGTTTTTGAATCGCAAATGCGCGGACTCGGAGTTCATAACGACTCCCGAATTCTAATTTATGATGAGGGAAACAGTCTCGGAGCAGCTAGATTATTTTACGCACTTGAGTATTTCGGTCATGAAGGACACGTAGCCTTGCTTAATGGTGGCTACCTAGCGTGGTTGGACGCTGAAATGGAAGTTGCCGGACACGAAGTGATGCCAATGCCCGAAGGAACGTACACATCGCGTGTTCAGGCCGACCGGGTTTGTGACGTTCGTCAGGTGATGGAAGCGGCAAATAACCCAAATATGATCGTTTTTGATGTGCGCTCACCTGAAGAGTTCGACGGAACCGATGTGCGTGCCGAACGCGGCGGACATATCCCAGGAGCTGTTCACCTTGAGTGGAGTGAAGTTCTAATTGATGATGGAGACGTGCCATTTTTCAAGCCATTTGAAGAAATTGAAGCCTTGTATGCCGATCTTGGAATCACCCGCGATAAGGAAGTCATCCCTCATTGCCACACAAACGTTCGCGGATCGCATGCGTACTTCACACTTCGCCTGATGGGTTACGATTCTGTGCGACCGTACGAAGGCTCATGGTCTGAATACGGCAATATGTAAGGTTTCTCGGCCACGCCAATGTAAAAATATCCGGCAATTTTCGGGGTTTTGGGCACATAATGCTCATTTGACGAAATGTGTCTGAGCCCCGATGCCTCAACAAGTTCGTACATCGGACGGTCGAGATGGCACCCATCCGCAATTACCTTCTGAATCGGCGTAAGTCGCCGTTGCCATTTTGCCACTCCGACATCGGGCGCCCGCCCGTGTTCCACATAATGAAACCGGCCACCAGGCTTCAAAACGCGGCAAACCTCAGACAACGCAGACTCGATGTCCGGAATGCTGCATAAGGTCCAGGTGGAGACCACAAAGTCGAACGTATCGTCTTTAAACGGCAATTTTTCGGCTGTAATCTGATGAGAATCGGTTTTGATGTTGTGGTATGAACTGCGTTTCCGGGCTTTAGCCGACATCCCCGGATTCGGATCCACCGTCGTGACCAACTCTACAGCTTCAGGATAATGCTCGAAATTGAGTCCGGTTCCCGCACCGATTTCGAGAACCGACCCCGAAACGCCCTCCAAAACTTCTTTCCGATAGCGGGTAAATGGCTTGCCCCGCATGCCGATATCCATCAGGAACGGAAAAAGGTACTTGGAAAACATGCTACCTTGATTTGCGGTAACGCCAGAATCCGATCACAGCGATCAGAATCCCAATCAGGATAATAACTGGCCAGAAGAGTAAACTACGGGCGGATGTGCTGACGATTCGGTCTTCGATGTCGCTATATCGTGCGTCGATTGTGGGCAATCCGGATTCGCCAACGGGCTGATTCATTAAAAAATCGGTGACTGCTTGCCAAACTTTGTATTCCTGACCGTTTTTATAAACGATTCGATCGTCGAGGTTAGTGATTGGGTCTCCGTTTTCGTCTTTTAGCTCGAGTTTTAGTTGGGGGACAACTTCGCCGACCATGGGTAAAAACTGAACTACGTAGTAATCGGAGATAAAGTGATAGAGCGTATCGTCATCTTTCTCGAGCGGAGTAAAACCTGCCGCCACGGCATGCGATGGTGGCTGAACCGAAAATCCGTCGCCGCGATATATCCAAGCATCCGAAACTGCTTTTCCGCTGGGAATAGGGATATTCATAAAAGGAACGGTTAACCAAAGCATTCTGTCGGTGCTGTAAACCCAATTCACGCCCGACGATTGCAGGTAATTATTCGGCCCCATCAGCTCGGATAACAAAATGGTGATCTCGGTAATGCGCCGAATTTCAGTTCCGGTTAAATACACCGAAACCATGGGGTAACCCGGAAGTTCATCAGGTCCTGTACCGAGACCTATAACTTTAACGAAATCAAAAAAGGTAATTGCGCCTTTGTTTTCGCCGACCTGACCTGGAATGAGGTCGCCGCGAATTACGCCACTTGCTTGAAACGCACCATCTACGGCTTTCCCTGTGGCTATTGCACCCTGATATCGCATCGCATCCGCCACAAAGTTCCCAAGCGGAGTTTCCGACAGACTCGGCTCGCGCGGTACAACGAAGTCGCTGAATGCAATCTTGTCGCGATAATCGGTCACGTTGCCGTGCGTCATGAAGCCAATAAGCTCGTTCAGCTCCTCTTCATACACCGCCAGCAACTGCGCCACGCCACGATCCGCCTCAACAGAATCATCAACCGGAATCAAGTACGACGACCCATTCTCCACAGGCGCGTTTCGCAACATAACCTCGTTATTCGCCGGATTATACGCCAATTCCAGCTTGCCCAAATACTGATATTCTGTTCCAGTTTGAACAATAAGTGTATTATTGACGCGAATTGGTTCAATAAGTACCGCATGAGTATGACCGCCCACAATAACATCGATACCTGAAACTGCTCTCGCGAGCTCCGCTTCCTCGCGTTCTCCCGAGTGCGATAGCAACACAATCACATCGGCGCCATTTTCCTTCAGCGCTTGCACCATTTTCGCGGCAATTTCATGCTGATCTGCGAAGGTTATCGGCGCTGCGCCCGGGGCAACGGAGTCGGCGTCTTTCCCCATCAGACCGAAAAAACCGACATTGAGGCCGTTATCGAGGTTGATTATTCGCCAGGGAAGGAGTCCGGTTTCGCCAAGGGGATGTCCGGCGGGTATAACCGTGTTTGAAGCAACAATTGGCACTTCATCGTGTTTTTCGGGGTATCCAGCCAGGTGAAGGTAACTTGCCAGCCTCTCCGGACCATAATCGAACTCGTGGTTTCCCAGCGTTAGCACGTCGTATCCGGCGGCGATCATCAAATCGATTTCGGGAGCCTGGTCGCGTAGCACGAGCCAACTAAATGGCGATCCGCTGATGAAATCCCCTGCCGAAACCACAAGGACTTGCTCGTTTTGAGCGGCTTTTTGCTCGCGGATGGTCTTAATTATTGTGGCAACCCGCGCTATTCCCCCGGTTGTTTGCGCGCCATCGAATCCGTATTCGGATTGAGGCGATGGTACCAGTGCGGCATGCTCGTCGTTCGAGTGGATCAGGGTGAAGCGCAAGAGTCCATCAGGATCAACGTTTGCCTCAACGAAAGCACCAGCACTTACATCAGCGCTAACATCAACGTTTGCGTCAACGAAAGCACCAGCACCTACATCAACGCTAACATCAGAGCTTGCATCAACACTTACATCAACGTTAACACCGGAGTTTGCATCAGCTTTAACATCAACGCTAACAATGACGTTTGCGAGGCTACTTCCTGCCCCAATGCAGAGAACCACCGCAAACGACATAACCAACCGGGAGAATGTTGACATAAGATTTAGTTTATTACCTAGAACTTACTTCAAGTTGCAAAACTTCCCGCATCAGACTAATTGCCGCAGCACGCGCAACATCAGCCACCAATTCACGTGGAGTGTTATCGCCAACTTCATACGTTACACCATTGTTGTTGAACGTATGATATTTCCAGTTCTTGGCAACAGGCGTCGCTACACCAAATGGCTCTTCCCGGATTTCATAATTTGGCAAAATTGCACTAATTCCTTCTAACCAGCGATCCGATAATCCCGGAATATTGGTTTCGATATCTGAATTCATAGTGTAAAACACATCGTAAATGGTGCTGTGGAAATCGAGTCCGTAGAGCACAAACACATCACGTTCTTTGTATTCAAGTAAATCTTCGGCTACAGCACGGGTTTCTGGCTGATTAAAATCTCTCCAGTCGCGATTGAGGTCTACTCCGCCGTGGTTGTGTCGCCAATGTCCGCCATCAACACCATCCGGGTTCAACAAAGGATAGGCCACAACCTGGTAACGCGAACGGAATGCCATCGCTTCGGGCTCATCAGACAGGAACGTGTTCATGAACACTTCAAGCGCCATAGATCCCGGTATCTCGGGTGGATGTTGCCTGCCGGTTACGATTATCATCGGTGCATCCGGGTTTCCGGTCTTGTTAACCACAACTTTGGAAATGTCTTTGCCGAGGTGCGACTGACCAATAACCGAGGTTTCTACAAATTCGAGCGCTGATATTTCATCTACCCATGCATAAATATGCTCACTCAAGAAAAGCTCCTGTGCTGAAACCCAAACCGGATCTGAATTTAAGTCCAGCGAGAACGTCGCGGTGCCGGCTTCACGATCGTGAACGAACTGGGTAGTGTCCAGAGCCGTCCAGTTGACAGAATCATGACTCAATTTCGGAATGTAGCGATGGTAGCCGTCTTCGTAAGCTAGTTCGAGCGTAATGGTTTGGTCGGTCTCGCTCCACAATTTTATAGAATACCAGCTACTCCAGTTGATGGGAGCATTTTCAGGATGGATTTTAATTCGGTAATGGTCGCCATCAACCCGATAAAAATCATTCATTCGTCCGCCAACGAACTCATTAGTTGCCCAAACACCGGTCTCAGCGATGCCAATGGTACGTTTATGATGATAATCAAGCTCTTGAGTTTCGGTAGTGCGTCCAGGAGGATCGTACGAAATAACGCCACTATCGGTAGTTTTACAAGCTTGTACAAATACGATAAGAGCAACAAAATACAGTGCTAATCTGGTAAATTTCATAGGAAAGAGGTGGTTTTATGTAAGACCAAATCAATTATTGGTCGGTAATTTAATGTCTGTTGATGGATGTGTCTGGCACAAATTACATCAAATGCAGTTGTTGCTCCGGAAAACAAAAACTGCACAATTGTTCGGATGGGTCAAAATGCAACATTTTGCATTAAAATGTATAATTCCGTTAAAGGCTTGTTATTTTTTTGCAAACCAGTACCTGCGACACTGTGAGACTCACGTTTGGATGAGTATATTTAGTGTTCAATCTGGACTTAAACTACAGTTCATGGTGAAATAATGGTATTACCATGTTCGTATAGTTACTATTGACTAGAATTTTCGTTTACATCTCAACCATCATTTTGAGCGCAAGACCACGATTACTGATTCCCTTTCACGGCATAAGTCCCGAAAAACGCACAGTTACAGCAATCTCACTTTTTCTGTGTGTGTCCATCGCTTGTATTCTGAGTATTTCGTTGCCAGCAGTTGTTTATGCTAATGATGAGGTCTCTCCGCGGGTTTGGCGGGTGTATTTTGATGGAAATGAGACCTTTTCGGATATGATTGTTCAAGAAGTTGTTGCTAACGAGCCAGTTCGATTTTTTCGTAGAATGCAATTCTGGCGACGAAATGGCGATATTTACTCAGAAGCAGAAGTGCGCAGGGATGTCATCAGATTAGAACGTTTTTATCACCGCCGGGGCTTTCCAGATGTTCATATTACTTTTTCTGTGGATGAGGGTAGTAAAGGATGGCGCCGAAAAATTACATTTCGCATCGAAGAGGGACGGCCTATTCGTGTCGAGTCGCTAGATTACAATTTTGCAGAGGGAACAGAAGATGTCGAAGAAATCGAATCTTCAAGGGACTTCGAACGTCTCATAACACGCAACCCATTTCGCGAAGGACAACGTTTCACATTTATTCGAAAACCGGATGTCGAGGGCGATTTGTCGAATATGCTTAAAGATAAGGGGTACGCTTTCGCGAAGGTTGAGGTTGAATCGGAAGTAGACTCTGTCGCATATTTGGCTCAAGTGACTATCAATATAAATCCGGGTCCGGTAGCCTATTTCGGGGAAATCAATATTGAAGGACAAGAAACAGTAAGCGAAGAACTCATCCGCAAAGAAACCGGACTTAGAACCGGAGATCGATATTCTCAAAAGGCATTAACACGGGCACAGCAAGAGGTTTTTAGCCACCATTTATTTCGATTTGTCACCCTATCAGTGCCCGAGCAGCCCCGCGATAGTTTGGTTGACCTCAACATACGAGTAAGAGAGCATCCGCTGAGGACAATCCAACTTCAGGCCGGAATCGGCACCGAAGATATCATTCGGGGCGGGGTTACCTGGCAACACCGAAATCCATTCGGAAACGCGCACAGTTTCAGTACGTCGGGAAGAGCTTCGTTCATTGAACAACGAATTAGCATGGACTACCTCATTCCGTATGTTTTCAACACGCATAGCAGCTACATATTTTCACCGTTTGCCCAGCGGCTGAACGAGCCGAATTACCTTTTGCTAAGTATCGGTGCGACAAATAGTTTCGTGTATCAATATAGTCAGGAGCTTGCGGGCACGATTTCGTATGAATACACGGCAAATGAGGAGATTCTGAAAGATCTTTCGGTGGTTTTGCGCGATAGCACTCAGTCGTATAATCAATCTGTAATCCGGTTTTCTGGATATTACAACGAATCGACGCTAGAGCGTGGCGAAGGTTGGGCCGTGAGACCATTTTTCGAAATATCCGGTTTTTTTAACACAGGAACGTTGAATTATCGCCGGGCAGCGCTGGATTTACGCCGATTCCTGGATCTTTCGCGCAACACCCAGCTCGGACTTCGAGCCAACACCGGAGCCTTATTCACAGAAAATCTTGCCCAAATGCCATCCAGTATTTTGTATTACCTCGGAGGAAATAGTACGGTACGTGGATGGAGTCGAAACGACCTCGGACCTAAACGTCCGTCTTTCGATTCGGATGACAACTTCGAAGGGTATTTGCCTGCTGGCGGACGATTAAGCCTGTCGTTTAATTCGGAAATTCGTCAGCGCGTGCCGTTTGTACATCGAAATTTCGGTGTAGCGGTGTTTTTGGATGGAGGTCAGGTTTGGCAACGACGAAACGACGTGGATCTGATGGAAATGCAATTTGGCGTCGGGGGCGGAATTCGATATCAGTCGCCAATCGGCCCGATTCGCTTTGATGTGGGGTATAAAATTAATCCGACTGACGAAGATTTGAACCGATATAACGGTCAGGATTTCGGCGGACGTTTCGACCGATGGGGTTTTCACTTCAGTATTGGTCAGGCTTTCTAAATTATGTCAAACGAAGAAACACATATCAAAAAACGTCGAAAATGGCCGTGGATTTTACTCGCCACGATAATTGTACTTATCGGCGGGATAAGATTCGCTCTGCAATCGGATGCCGTTCTAAATATTCTACGAGAACAGGTTCAAAAAATTGCCTCCGAACAACTTAATGGTGAATTAGAAATTGACTCATTTACCGGGGATTTACTTGGTGAGATAACATTGCGAGGCGTTCGGTTAATCGACCACGAAGGCTCAGAGCTGGCTCGCATCGATTCGCTCTCGGCGAGTTATGGAATTTGGTCGTTAATTTCGGGTCCTTTTCAAATCAACGATATTTCGGTGTATCAACCTCATGTAAACGCCACGCAAATCGACGAAGATCAGTGGAATTTGCTCAAAATCCTGCCCGAATCGGAGGAAGAAGCATCCGAGACATTCCCGCTAGACATCCATCAGATTCGCGTATTTAACGGCTCTGCGCGAGTAGAGTCAACCTATTTACTGCCTGACAACGTTATTTCGGTGGATTCCCTTCATGTAAATGGCGGAATCTCCCTGCGCGAAGAAGGTATTCGCTCTCGACTTAGTCAGCTCGATTTTCTCCTCACCGAGGGACGGTTGCCCGAACCGATCCGATTCGATATCGCCGCAGAAACCGACGAAAACACCTATACGCTGAACAAACTGGTCGTTTCGACCGGACGAACCATGCTCGAAATGTATGCGCATTACGAAGACGATGGGGCGGATGTCGACCTGGATCTCGAATTGAAACCCCTATCGTGGCGCGATGTTCTGGCCTACACCGAAGACCCCTATTTCATGCAAGATGTGAGTCTGGAACTTGGGGTTAGTGGCTCCTTTGCAGACTTGAAAACCACGCTTACCGTGCAATCGGCCGGATTGGAAAACCTGTATCTCGAGCTTGATGGCAATTTCGAGGCAGATCCGCGCATCACTCGCATCGGAATTTCGTCTGGGTATATTGATTTGCCAAGGATTACGGGCGACGCCGGGCTGCCATATATCGGAGCTGTCGACGTGCAATTAACAGGGTTGTTTTCGCCGGCTGATGTGAACAACGCCTCGCTCAGTGGTGACATTTGGGTTAGCGATGTTCGGTCGAGTCCGTACCGCTTGTCGGACTTTGCAGCCACGTTAAATCTGAATCAGGAGCGACTTACGTCGGATGTTCGGCTAACGCTGGATAATCAACAAATCGAAATAAATGCCGATGTGAACCGTGTTTTTGATGAAAATCTTGCCTGGGCGGTCACTTTGAACGGCGAAAGACTCGATGTGGGTAAGTGGGCGGCAATAGAAGATCTTGATTTGATAACAACTATCATGCTTGAGGCTAAAGGTGTAGGATACGAGCCGGGCGCAACTCCTTGGGATATCGATTTTTTGGCCACAGATACCCGATTCGATGAACAAAATGTAGACCGACTGGAAATCAACGCAGATGTATCAGCTAATGAAATAGAACTTTTGTCGGTGTTAAGGCTGGAATCTTCGTCAGTGGAGCTCAACGGAGCCGCATTTAATTGGCAAACTGACGACATTGCGTACAGTTTTTATCTCGAAACTACAGAGCTTGACTTACGCGACATTGCCGGACTCGAAGAATTTCCGACGTCCATCAACCTGCGCGCGCTGGGCGAAGGTCGTGGTATCGACTTGGAAACCATGCAGGTGACCTCATCCCTCGAAATCGACAGTTCCATCGTAAATGGCGCCGATATTGAGCGATTTCAGGCGAATTTGTATTTGCAGAATGCCGTTCTGGAACTGCGAAACACATTTTTGGAGAGCACGCTCGCAACCGGAAAACTGGATGTAAGGCAGAATATTGTGGATGCGTTTAGTCCGCAAAACAGAATCGATTTCAATCTGGAAATTGGGAATTTGAATCCGCTTGCACCCCTGGCCGGAGTCGATTTCCTTGATGTATCGGGAACCGCTGCGGGATCTTACAGTACGGGTCCGTCTGGAAAGCCGCAAATCGAAGCCACTTTGTCGCTACGGGACATCACCGTCGACAGCATCTACGTTTCGCGTGTAGAGGGCAGGTCCACGGTTCAACTGGGCGACGAAATCGACTACGAAATGGATTTGCGTATCAGCGATCTTCTCGTGGCTGAGTTTGGGCTCGACAACCTTTGGATAACCACCGAAGGTACTCAACGAGACTCATCAGTTGTAGGAAACTATCGAATAAACGTTGATTTCAGCGAAAATACGCGCATCAACACCCAAGCCCAATACAATGTTCTACTAGGTGAAAATGATCTCAGAGTTGCTCTGGAAACCGATGTGCTTCAACTTCGCGACAGCAATTACAGCTATAATCTTCGAAATTCATTCATGCTGTACCTGGAAGATGAGTTGGTGCGAATTGAGCCAATAATCTTGACTGGCAGCGAAGGAGTAGAGCTTCAGCTGGAAGTAGAACAATATATGGCGGAGGCATTTCGTGGCCGATTCGAAGCCAGCGAGGTGAATCTCGCTATTTTGCAGCGAATTGCAATGGATGAGGCCATGTTCGATGGTATGATGAACGGCGCAATTCATTTCGATGTGGACTTAAGTTCCTCATTTTACGATGTTGAATCGAATCTGATAATTACGGAACTGGACTTCAACGGGTTTCTGATTGATTCTTTTGATGTCGATCTTTTATTGCGCGATAATCGATTAAAAGGCGGATTTTTGGCCATGCGCGATAGCGTGATGCTGGCAGAAGCCGAGTTGGACTTGCCGTTTCAGATTGGCGATCCGACAGAGTTCGACGATAGCTTTTTCGAGGAATTTGTTAGTGCGCGATTAGCTACTCAAGAGTTTGATCTCTCCGAAGAATCGGCCTTAACTGCGCTTCTCGGACTTGACGGCGTTACCGGCCGACTCAATTTATCTGCGAGTCTTGAAGGCACGGCCGGAAATCCGGATTTCAACACCGACATTGAACTGCTTCAGGGACGAATCTCAGGCGTTTCGATCGATTCACTGCTATTTGCAGCTGAATATCATCACGATGATGCGCGTTTCGAAATCGGAACCCGCGTGGTTTCGGCAGGTCAGTTGGCTGCTAGAATCGACGGAAGCGTGCCATTTTCGATAGATATGCGCACATTTGAAGTTGATTTGCCCGAAGATGAACAGGGGCTCGATATTCGAATTCTTACCAACGATTTCAATTTAGCTGCCTTCAACCAGTTTGCCGACCGGGACGTTATGCGAAATATAGCCGGCCGACTTGGCGCCGATTTGAACATAAACGGAACGTACGAGCAGCCCGAGGTTACCGGTTCTCTGAAACTCGAACGTGGTGTGGTATCTTTAGTCGATAATAATGTCACCATTCGCGATATTGAAACTGATATATCATTCAATAATGATGTTATACGGCTTAACAACCTCTCGATGCAAAGTTCAGGCAGCCTCAGTGGTTCGGGCGAAATATCCCTAGATGGATTTGCACCACAAAATGTGAGTATTAATCTGCGTGCGAGAAACTTCAGAGTGTACAACACACGAGATATTCAAGTCATTTTCTCAATGAATACAGAGCTCACAGGCGGATTTGAAACGCCAAAACTCACTGGAAATGTGCAACTGGAGCGGGGATATCTCTTCCTCGATAACTTTGGCGAACGTACTGTCGAAGATGTTGTCCTCGAAGGCGAAGATGAGTCTACGTTCGATGGATATGCCTTTTGGGAGGCTCTCGAAATGGAGTTGAACTTTAGCACCGATCGTAATTTCTGGGTTCGAAATCGGTCCCGGCCAGAAGTGAACCTGCAATTAACTGGCGAGCTCGATTTGGTGAAATCCCCGAACAGCGACATTGAGGTTTTTGGCTCGATGGGAGCCAGCGACGGCTTTATTTCCCAACTCGGACGCCGATTCGATATTGAAGAGGCCACAGTTGTGTTTAGCGGTCCACCCGAAAATCCGGATTTGGCCATTCGCTCGGTTTATGAGTTGCGCCAACCCACTGATGTCAAAATCTGGTACATCATCGGCGGAAACGTGGAAGATCCTCAGTTCACCTACGAAAGTGAGCCTCAAATGGAACTTCAGGATATCGTCAGTTATACCCTGTTCGGCCGACCATTTCACGCACTCATGGGCTGGCAGCAATCCGTTTCCGGTGGTTCGGAGGGAGGCGTTGCAGATGCCGCTGTCGATATCCTGCTAGATCGCGTTGAACAATTTGCAGCGCAAGCGCTTGGGGTCGATGTGCTCACAATCGATAACACCCGCACCGGCGGACAATCGGGTACCACCATCAAAGCAGGTAAATACATATCCGACCGAATGTTCGTGGCGCTTATTCAAGAACTAGGAGCCACCGTTAGTAGTCAAGTAATGCTCGAGTACGAACTTCGCCGAAACTTGAATATTATCGTAACCGGTAGCGACGATAATCGAAGCGGTGTAGATGTACAGTGGAAACGCGACTACTAAGTTGCGATCGACTTTCGTATTCAATAGCTTCCCCTAAGTTTTTATAAACAGTCGCTTATCGGAGACCGAATGAATTATCTATCACCTGTTTGTGCAAGGTTTGCCTCAGCCTATGCTGTATTGTTAAGTGCCATCGACAAGCTCGTTGGTAAGCCTGTGTTGTTGTTTGTCTCAGTCTGGGCTGTATTGTTAAGTGTTATCGACAAGCTTGTTGGTAAGCCTGTGATGTTGTTTGCCTCAGTCTGGGTTGCCTTGTTAGTCGTAGTATTGGCACCGATTCCGTCAGTGGCTTTTCAGGTCGAAGAGCCCGAAACCACCGACAACGGTGATTTGAACCACCTCAGGCCCGAGTTTTTTGACACCCTCCGCATTGATCTCACCATCACCACAAATGCCGATATTATCGTCCGCCTCCGACAATATCACCCATCCGCAAACGATAGAAGAACATTTTTTATACCGACACACGACCCGAACGGCGACATCAATATTCGCGACGTTCGTGTTGTTATCGATGATGTTCCTCTCACGGAGGTCGATAATTACGACGCACAAAACAACACGTTTAAGGTTGCCGGGCATGGTGGATTGGCGATTTGGCCCCCGCGATTGTGGCGCGATTACCCCATCGACATCGGCTATACGCTCTCGAATGCAATTGTGACCGACGGCACTTGGGCCCACGCTGAGGGACACACCATCGGATGGACACGCGAGTACGACGGATTCATCGCTGATATTCGGGTGCGCTACGAACGGTCTCAAAACCCCGAACGAATCCATTTCATCGCGCAAGATGGACAGATAATTGGGTCGAATAGTCGTTCTGAGGTTGGCGTTGCTACAGACGGACAAGTACGCTTTCTGATGCAGACTTCAATCGGCTCCGGGGTGATACATCTGGTGTTCCCGGCTCAATATATTCAATCAGGCGCTGAACGAACGCGCTTTTCCCGATCACCTGAAGAGGTTTTATCTCGGGTAGAGGCGGCCATAGAAGAAGAAGCCCGTCAGCAAGCTGAGGTTGCAGAACGACGACAATCCGGCCGCACATTTGGCGGATTTCTGTTCTTGTTGAGTTTGGCACTTTCGT
>JAIUMT010000029.1 GCA_022565415.1 Balneolales bacterium
AAAGCACCGATTTTGCCCGAAAATGAGACGATTCCGTTGGTAAACGAGAACCTGGAGCTGGCGCTGCAGGCTTTGGAATCGGAGATTGATGCATTTGAGCGTTGGTTTGTTGAAAATCCCGGGTCGCTGCAGGTGCATCCGGTAATGGGTCCGCTGAGTTTTGAGGAATGGCAGATTTTTCATCGCAAGCATTTGCGGCATCATTTGGAGCAGTTTGGGGTTTAGGTTGGATCATGATGTACTTTTTAGCCAACTTTTATGCCAATCGAAATACGGAATGGTATCTTCTTGGAACGCTTTTTCCGCATATTATCTAAAAGTTTGGCTAATCCGTTTTATATAGTATAATGGTATAATGATGAATGTCTTCTTATTCTCTTATAGCAAGTAAACTGTAAACAAATATAGACTTAGAATTGTATTCATTTTTGTTGATATATTTTTTTAGTATATATTTGGCTCTTTGTCAGTATAAATATTCCTAGTTAAGTAAATAAATGAGTGATAAATTTAGATTGATGTATCACACACAAGAGAAGAGGGGTCTTGATTTGACACAGCCAATTATATGCATAAGAGACGATGCCTGGCTAGGTGATGGTTACTATTTTTGGGATGATGAAGATGATGCAATAAGATGGGGCACAAGTAGCAAAAAGAGAACTGGACGATATCAAATATATACTGCTGATATAGCTACTGATAATGTATTAAACACAGTCTTTAATGAAGACCATTATAGATTATGGTTACGACTGGTCGAAAAGGCGGCAAAACACTTTCTAAAAAAGACAGGATTAAAGCCATCGATTAAAGATATTAATGATTTTTTTCGAGAGAAAGCAGAATGGGACGAAGTTGATGGAATTCTTTTCCAAGACATTCCATTAAATGATACTTATACGCATGTCAGATCGTTCTACTATAGGAAACGCATTCAACTTGTTGTGTATAACTTGGGGATAATTCGTGGATTCTCCTTATATTCTGAAGCTCCTTGCATATAAACTGAGAAATAAAATGATCGATTTACGAAAACTAGAAGAAAAACTTGACTTAGCCCTTGAAAGGGAAACGTCTGAATCTCTGCGTGAATGGTTGGTGAATAATAAACAAAAAGCTTTTCTCGGCCATGGACATATAGAGAATATTACTTTTAAAACTCATCGATTCAGTTTTTTTAATACATTAAACGAAACAAAGGTTGACAATACTGACCGATCAAGTAGTTGCTTAAATTATAGCACCGCAGCATAATGAATATAGCAGAACAGCCAAAACTCAAGTTTTTAGGCGTTGATATTATTAAACTAACTTTTGAAACAGAAAAGCCGTTAGTACCTGAAACTAAATTCGACCTTAATATTAAGCCAAAAGTGTTTTACCCAAAAGATAACATTCGGGTATTTAAGATTATATTTGAACTAGGTATCAAAGCTGATAACTTCTTTAGCCTTGATCTTATCGCACTTGGCTCATTTGAGTTTGATAGAGATGTTAATGATGAAGAGCGAAAAAAGCTTGCTAACATTAATGCCCCAGCAATAGTTTTTCCCTATATCAGGTCATTTGTAAGCACTTTAACATCAAATCTTGGGAACATTACAGGTAATATTGTACTACCAACACAGTTTTTTGATGGTATTCTTGAAGAAATTAAAGAATCAAATGATGATCTTAGCAAAATTGACTAATCTGTGACTTAAGTTAGCATTTACTTACAAGTAACTTTTATTGTGCTGAAATTACAACTCGATTATCATACTGACTCCGAAAAGCATCATTCAGTCGAATAAGCGCGAACATCCGCCATCTCCACCATCAGCTCAAAAATGTCCGTATTTCGCACAAAGTACGGAATACGATCCGAGCCCGGACCAATCGCCGCGATCTCAACATAATCGGCGGTGTGGTTCGTCCCGATGAAATAAACCCCATTATAGTTGGCCAAAACCCCGGAAATCACAGCCCCGGGCGCCATTCTATCCTGAAACGGAACCCGTAAATTCCACTCGAACGATTCCTTAATCATGTCGGCTTCATCGCGAGTAATCTGGGTATGTGCTGCATATTCGACCACCTCCCGCACTTTCGCTGCCGAGACGTTCTCCAGCGCCGGACCTTGCCAATTATACCCCATCTCCTCGTACACCCACTCCAAACTTTTGCGATAATTCTGAAGCGATTCGAACAATTTCGGGGATTCCCGGTAACCCGAACCGCGTCCGCCCAGACCCGGATTCGCATTTCCGTGGTCGGTTGTGAGAATGACCAACGTGTCGTCGCGGCCATCAACAAAATCCAGCACCACACCAACGGCCTCATCAAACGCAATCTGATCGTACACTAAACTCGCGGCATCGTTGGCATGCGCAGCATGATCAACCCGTCCACCCTCAACCTGCAAAATAAATCCGTTATCGTGGGAATTAAGCCGATTTAACGCCGATTTCGTCATTTCAGCGAGGGTCGGAGTTACGGCCTGCAACTGGGCATCCGAGTTGAAATCGACCATGTATGGCAGGTGACTATCATTGAAAATACCCAGAAGTTTTCCGGTCGGAGGCGCCTCCGAAAGGGCATTTTTTGTCGTGACCACGTTATAGCCTTTGCTGCGAAATGTGGTGTACAAATCACGGTTGTCGCTGCGTTTATCGGGGTTGAAATGTCGGTCGCCACCGCCTAGAAGCACATCGTAGTTTCGTTCGGAATACTGAGTCGCGATTTCGTCTTCTTGGTTGCGTGATGGCATGTTTATGGCGAAGCCTGAGGGAGTTGCATGGGTAATTCGGGTGGATGTTACAAGTCCTGTGCCCTTGCCGGCATCCCGAAAAATCGCGGCTATGGGCTTGTGCTGCTCAGCATTCGGACCCCAATTCAAGGCTCCGTTGTTTATTCGCTTTCCGCATCCCCAGGATGAAGCGGCGGCGGCGGAATCGGCCACTGTTGAGTCGAGCGTGGCCATATCCATGAGTCCGCGGTGGAAATTTCGCTTCGATTCGTAGAGCTGAATCCAGTTTGTGGTTTGACCGAATTGTTCACGTTTCATAAGATCGGCCAGGGCTAACGTGCCCGAACTCATTCCGTCGCTAACCAAGAAGATGATATTTTTTGCTTTTCCGGGGCGGGATGATGCGGATGTGGCGGGTTTTAGTCCGGATAGTGCGGTTAGTCCGGCGCCTAAAGCTAACGATCCGGTTTTGAGAAAGTCGAGACGTGATAAAGTATGCGACATGGGATTGAAAATCGGGTTCAAGTTAATGAGGTAAACTACTCAAAAATCGGAATTGGCCCATGTTATTTAATTATTGTCATTTACTGGATGCGGATGGCGTTTAGAATCGCAAGTAGTGCCACGCCTACATCAGCAAAAACAAACTCATCAGAATGTCATTTACTGGATGCGGATGGCGTTTAGAATCGCAAGTAGTGCCACACCCACATCAGCAAAAACGGCCTCCCACAAGCTTGCCATTCCGAGTGCACCCAGCGTGAGTACCACAACCTTGACGCCCATGGCGAGGGCGATGTTTTGCCAGACTATATTTCGGGTCAATCGCCCGATTTGGATAGCCTTGACCACGGCTCCGACCTGATCGGTTTGAATGACGACATCGGCGGTTTCGACGGCAACGTCACTGCCCATAGCCCCCATTGCGATTCCCACATCGCTAAGGGCGAGCACCGGGGCATCGTTGATTCCGTCGCCAACATAAGCTGTGAGGCCTTTTGTTCGAGCCAAATTTCTCCAAAATTGCCCCCACGAAGTGCTGGATAACGTGTTAACTGATTTTGATGAAATCGTAGTTTTTGTGGCGTTTGCCATTCTTGTCGCCGTTCGTGCGTGTGCGACACTAGTTATTTTTACATCGCTAGCTTTGTTTACTTCATATAGTGCACGTGCTCCTGCATCTTTCGGAACATCTGTTGTACCAGCCTCGCGCGCAGTATTTGTCTTGTTTTGTGCGTTTACATCGAAAGCAGCGTTTGCTTTATTTAACCCGTTTTCCTCTTTTTCAAAAGAAATGGCATTGTGACTAGCCGCTTTCGCCGACATAATTTCTTCCATTTTTCGCGACTTATCCTCGGGTAGCAAGTCGGCGTAAACCTCATCGATGCCCAAGAACGACCCCACTTTCTTCGCGATGGCCGAATTATCGCCACTGAGCATCACCGTTTTCCGCACCCCAAGACCTCGAAGTGCCTGAATAGCCGCCTTCGCACCTGACTTAACTTCATCTTCGATCCAGAACGTGGCCTGATGGATTCCGTTGATGGCTACGTGGATGATAGTCGATCCCTCGCCGTTGACCTCAATCGGAATATCGACGTTGTTCTCGGTCATGAGGCGTTCATTGCCGATGAGCACGGTAAAATTACGCGGGGCGACGCTTTTATTTGAGTTTACTTCAGGTCTATTTCCGAAATCGGATTCTGAGCCATGTGCTGATCCGGTTTCTGATCCTTTACTGGAATTCAAACCTGTATCAGTAATAGAACTAATCTCCGATTTCAATCCACGGCCAGCAAATTCTTCTTGAAAGATCACCTTCAGATTATCAATGAAATCGTTCGCGTTTGGCGATGAAGTATCTACATCAGCCCCCCAAACATCCCCGCCAGTTGTTTGGGCAAATTCATCATCCGGATTCGCCTTTAAAGACTCGGTACCTGCATCAAATTCTGCTCCAGTTTTCGATTTCGTGTCCAGGTCAGGCTCAATTTCGTTAATTCCTTCCGCATACCTCACCAAAGCGCGGGCAACGGGATGCGTCGAGCCCCGCTCAGCCAGCAAAATCATCTTCAAAATCGCATCTTTCGATAGCACCTCACCCCCGCCAAATTCCACGCGTTGCACATCAAATGTCCCGCGAGTGAGCGTTCCTGTTTTGTCAAAAACCACCGTGTCGACCGACCGTAACGCATCCAGATAATTGCCCCCCTTCACCAGAATCCCGTTGAGCGACGCCGCTCCGATTCCGCCAAAATATCCGAGTGGAATCGAGATAACTAACGCACACGGACACGATATCACCAGGAAAACAAGTCCGCGATAGAGCCAGTCGTTGAAGTTGTAATCGCTCACGACCAACGCCGGAATCAGCACGAGCGCAAGAGCCAAAAACACCACAATCGGCGTGTAAACACGGGCGAACGAGCGAATAAACAGCTCCGTTTTTGCCTTTCGGAGGGTGGCATCTTCGACCATATGAAGTATGCGCGAAATCGAGCTGTTTTCGAAATTCCGGGTTACTTCCAGCTCAACGACTTGACTTAAATTGATCATTCCGGCCAGGGCATCGTCGCCTTTTCGAATGGTTCGGGGCCTGCTTTCGCCCGTCAACGCCGAGGTGTCGAATTTGCCCGGGATTTCCGAAACGAATATGCCATCCAACGGAACCCGCTCGCCCGGCCTCACCACAATTCGCTCACCGATTTCAACTTCGGAGGGGTGCAGCTGCAGGGATTTCCCATCGCGCATCACCAGCGCCGACTCCGGACGAACATCCAGAAGCGATGAGATATTTTTGCGGGCTTTTTTTACTGCACTGTGCTGAAACGCCTCTCCTACCGTGTAAAACAGCATTACTGCCACGCCTTCGGGGTACTCGCCAATGTAAAAAGCTCCGATTGTGGCAATTCCCATGAGGAAGAATTCGGTAAAAACATCGCCGTTCATCAGGTGCTTGAAGCCTTGTTTGAGCACGGGCCAGGCCACCGGAATGTATGCAACGAGGTACCAAGTCAGGCGGAGGTTGCCTGTAAACCAAGCTGATTGTGTGAAATGATCGAGATAGAGTCCGGCGAGCAACAGTGTTAGACTCGCAATTGCCGGCCAATGATCGCGAAACAGGTTAGTTTCGGAGGTTTCCTTTTGCTGATTTGGGGATTCATCATGGCAACAGTCTTCGTTATTCTGGCCTTGAAACGAGTTCTTAGACGTAGCATTCTTGCCAAAACCACCTCCTGACTCAACTTTGTCCGCATCACCGTCACTACCTTTTCGAGGTGTACCTCCCCGCTGATTCCCGCCCATAGCGTTCTTCATGGAATCCGTTTTATCGCGAAACCCTAAACTTTCAGAAGGAGAGCATCCGCACGAGTTATCGCTTGAACATGATGCTTCGTGAGCCATTTTGAATCCTGACAGGTAATTATTTTCTACATCTTCAAATGTATCGAAAATAGCCATGCAAGGGTATTGCATCTGCGAGAAGCTGGGGAAATGTACCTCCTCTCGTTCGAATAGCGCTAAAATTGTTTAGAGAATTGAGGCTGACCAGTTTGGCGAACTGAAGACTTCCGGCATTTACCGTGTATTGCCCCCGAAATGTTCACAAAAAAGAAAAGCGAATCCACACCAATGGCATGAATTCGCTTTCTACGTCAAACTATATAATCAATTGACTTCCAATCAGTTAAGAAAATCCTATTTAATCAGTGTCATTTTTTGAGTCTGACTAAATTGCGGAGTTTCCAGTCTGTACAGATACACTCCACTTGATAGTGAAGTAGCATCGAAGTTAATAACATGCGCACCGGCCGGCCGCGTACCCTGATCGAGGACCTGAATGAGTCGGCCAGTTACATCATAAACCGTAACCCGGACCTCCGTCGCCTCCGGCAATTCGAACCGAATGGAGGTGGTTGGATTAAACGGATTAGGATAATTTTGCTTTAGCGTAATTTGCTCAGGTATAGATGAAGTAAGAAGGTCATCATCAATACTTACTGTAGCAGGATTTCCAATGATGAAATCCATATCTCGCACATCTCTTCCAGAGAAAAAGACTTCAGCCCCCACATTTTCTGGTGCTGACGGCGCTCTGTACCGAACACTTGGACTTCCAGAAAATGGAGTTGTTGCCCACACGACTTTGCCCATAGAACCATTATACTGCAGTCCATATATAGGGTTGAAATCACTGTAGAAAACAGAATAATCCGACCCATCGGTGTTCACAGACACAATTCCCCCGATGCTCTCGGTTAGATAAATTCGCTCATCAACGGGATTGAAGGCAAGACTCGAGCCAAATGCAAGATCATCACCCTCCTCAAAGATTAGCGTACAGCTTTCGGTATCACCCGGACACGCAAATACCCCTTCTCCCTCGAGAGTTACATAAATAATATCTTCTTCGAAATCGACGTCAAATGCATTCATTTTTTGAACCCCACTAAAAGGCTTCTCAAACGACAACCGCACTTCAGGTTCAGCAATACCTTCCTCAGACAAATCATAAACCCAGATATTATCAAAGCTTCCGTCGTCAGAAAATCCTTGAATGAAAAGTCCGTTATTGACTGTATCTGCTTTGATGGTTCTTTGTGCTCTCTCAAATTGATGCAATATTTCGCGATTTCGACCATAAAGATCCATCGAAAAAAGTAGCGTTCTGTCACTTTGAACGAAGAAGCGGTCTAATGCATAAACGGTACCAGTTTCAGGCATTATTGCTAATCCAGATACATCCCTTAAGCTATGATTCGCCGTTTTTTCCGTTTCCAGATTGTAGCCACGCAGAAATGCGAAATTTCCGGCACCATGACCACCATCGGTGAATATGAGTTCATTGTTCGTGCTATTGTACACCATCAGTTCTACTTGCTGAGAATAAGGCATCTGAAATTCAACTTCTGCATCTAAATCGTTAATAGGTACTTCATAAACTATGTTTCTAAAAAGCCCGCTTAATGCACTGATGTAAATTGTCTGAGTTTCGTCGTTCATTGTCATTGCCGTTTCACGTTGAGATCCGAAACCCATCACAAACAGAAATTCAGGCTCTGCGTTGGGGTCATTCAAATCGTAGCGGTAAAGATCATCGGCATAGACCAGGTACAAGTGACCACGTGTGCGATCCAGATGCATCCCTGTAGTTAGATTGGTGTAAGGAATAAGTGTAGAGCGCTCATCCCGATCCATCTGATGCTTCACTAAGCCAACACCGCTTAGGGCGTAGTAAACGGCATTGGAGTCAGGATGGAAAGTCATATATCGCGCACTTCTGTTATCCAACTGCTGAGGAGTGCTATCAATTCCATCCATATAGAAAAGCCCACGAGTGGCAGCTGAGCTGGCAATTCGGGTATAAAAGTAACGATCTCGCTCAGCGTCGTATGCTGTGGTGTACACCAGGTCTCGATTCGTCATTACAACTTTGTAGTTGGTAAGATCGCTGTTGATATGAAGTATGCGGGACTGCTGATTGTCGGCGACTACGTACTCATTGGTTTCCGGGATGTAGCTAAGTGACAATATGTTGCCAAATCGGGTGGCTAACGTATCCATTTGTGTTCCGTTTAAATCGGATCGAATAATAGTACGAGTGGGGATGGAACTTCCCATACGCTCATTTACGAATACTACCATATTTTCTGGTAGGTCGGCGTCTTGAGCAAATAGTTGGCTCGGGACGGTGAAGGCTAAAACGGTAAAAATTGCAAGTAAAAAAGATTTCATATACTAAAGTAGGTTTGATGTTCATGGTAGGGAAACTTAATTAAATTTATTTTGTTCCACAGCACTTTGAACAACTTGATGAGGAGAAAGTGGGCGAGTTATGACGGTTTATTCACCTTTTTGAGAATATGCGTGACTCATATCACTGTGATAAGTGCCCGAGGCTGGCATTACTTCATCTGTTAGTTTTTTAACTTTGAGCTGCCTCAATCAAATCGATATACGCATTCTCGATGAGGTCCCCCTCCGAAATATTCAGTTTTTTCATTAGCTCGTTGGCTTCGCGAACACCGCCTTCGTACGAATCCCCATCAGCCAGAACGACTTCCAGCTCGACAAAATGTCCGAGGTTGTGAACATCATCAATGTGGATACGGGTGCGTCCGCTCAGGAATAGTAGTCGCTTTTTGGTCACGCGACCCGATTCGCCGTGGGCCATAGCCAGGGTTTTGCGAAGCGTGTCGGAGTTTTGAGTGCGATAAATGATGTAATCGGAGGTTTTAGGTCCGGTTTTGTCGGGCCGCTGATAGAAAATGAGATCGGCAGTGGCGTCGGGAAAAATGCGGAGTTTCAGTCTTCCGTTAGGGCACGGGAAGAAAATATCGTCTTGATGAATAGTGATGGGACCTTCATCCGATATTCGCTCGGCCGACTGAATTAAAGCTTCAACGTTATGGATTCGGGCTTTGATTTCGATGTTTTGTGGCATTGAAAGTGTAATTATTTGTGTTGGGTTTCCCATTTAAATACACCCGTTCATTTCCTTGAGTCGGAGTTAGGGTTATGGCGTGAAACTGTCGTGATACTGGTGTTGAATAAAGGTGGCAATATAGGCTAAAACTCCCACTGCCGGTATCACATATTACACGTTCGATGAATTACCAGTGCCTTTTTACCCAATCATCTTCCGGTGCCACGATGATGAAATCATAATTCCAGATTGTGCGTACTTCGAAGTCACTGCCACTCAATGTACCACTTGAGAGCTGTTCTCTGAGAGGACGCAAATCAATGAGTGCCCATTTCTGCCGATCACCAACGCTGATGAATCTTTCTGAGCCTTCCCATCCCCTGCGACCTTTCATGTCCTTGCCTTCAAAAAATCGATTCAAATAATAGATATGGACAGACGACTGCCCCTTCGATTCTGCCAATTGATGAACATGATTTCCAATACCGTACAAATTTATCGGACTTCGTTGCCGTCCCATGTGGAAAGTACCCATCTTGAGGAATACTTTGGGCTCATTGTTTTCCGCAAGAGCTGCATCGAAATTTCGGTCGAAATTTTCCTTGAAATAGTTGATTCGTATCGGCTCGCTTGCTTTACCCTGCTCGGCTAGACAATAGATTTCCAGAGTGGAATTAAAAGCATCTAGAATCTGAAGAATATCCGGATGGTCGCTATTTTCAAAGCTGAGCAGGTATGCCTCAAGGTTTTCATCCTGCTTGAACCGGCAGCTTCGCTGAAAATTACTGTTAATCGTTTCGGCAAGTTGGTTTCGGCGGTCCAGCCAGTAGAGTCTGCGGATGAGTTTTCTTTGTAGTTTTTGTTGTTCAACTGTGAGCGATTCCCCAGCGAGTCGTGCGAGTTCATCAATGAGATAGGTGTATGAAAAATAAAATTCCTGATCCATTCCCCAGAGTTCATAACCCAGTGAATCGGCAGCCGAAAGAAACTGCACATCACTATCCCCTTTGAAAAAAGGAATTGGGATGAGGTCGAATAGTCGCGATGAGTACTGAGAATAAAATGACGAAACCTCCTGCTTGCCCGAGCGGATAAGCTGCTGCAGCTTCCGGGCAGAATAGGGTCCGGTTTCAATGGCAAAATTACTAAACCCATGCGGTTCCAAAATGTGCAATAGAGATTCGGTAAGCTCGCCAAGACGCACCCTGTTGTGAAGCTCTCCCAAAGTAACAAAATGAGCTTGTTCTAAAGCAGCTAAGAGTGAATCGGCGCCGACAATCCTGTTATCCCGGATATCAAAAAACGTGGTGTGTTCTGCAATGATGTCTTCGCTGATGCGGACAGCATCATTTTCAGAAGCCAGAGCCGAAGTTTGAATCAGAAGCAGCGAAAGGAATAGAAATTGTGTCATTGGAGAATATTGAGTTTGAACAATGTGACTAAATAATACTCATTTTCAATAAATGATGGTCGGCGCAAGAATTGAATGTGATAACGGTATACATATGTGTCGGCGTGACCTTCAAAATAATATTGATATCTCGTTGATAATGTTATCTTATCGAGAGACTTACGCGTGAGTCGCATCAGAATGGAGGCTCGTCGATTACTTACTGAATCTTAGCTCGGTAATTGGACCTTGACTTCGAAAATGGGCCTCAACGACATCGCCAATCTGATGAAACATTAACAAACTTTGGAGATAGCATGCTTACATACAACACAGACAAATACGCAGATCTCGCTCCCCTTTTACTTCGAATTGGAGTAGGATTGATTTTTATTTATGCCGGATGGGGGAAAATTACTGGTATCGAGGGCACACAGGGTTTCTTCGGCAGTATTGGTATTCCCATGGCCGGAGTGATGGCCTGGGTGGTGGCGATTGTTGAGTTCGTAGGTGGAATTTTGATTCTTGTTGGATTCCGGATTCAGCTTCCCGCATTATTGATGGCCATAATAATGGTTGTCGCGATTTTAACCACGAAACTTAGTCAGGATGAGGTATTTCATGCGATGCGACTCGACTTTTTGCTGTTGCTAGCGAGTTTAGCCTTGTTTACGATAGGAAGTGGCAAATATTCGCTGGATAAAAAACTGAAATAAGAGTTTTCGCTTTCTGAGACATTGAAGCCCGGCGACATGATTTTGTGTGGTCGGGCTATTTAATGTTGATGAGTTGTAGATGTGGTCGTTTTTGGGATGAGATTACCTGTACGAATATGATTCGCGAAAAAAAGATCATCATCATTGACCTCGTTTAAAAAATGCCTTATATTTGGAGTCTTCGAATAATTGCACCCGTAGCTCAACTGGATAGAGTACCTGACTACGAATCAGGCGGTTCCAAGTTCGAATCTTGGCGGGTGTACTTAGATAAGCTCGTAACCTTTTTAAACACAATCGGTTACGAGCTTTTTCATTTTAAAGACTTGAATTGCGTCAAAACGTGGTACGTTTTTTTTGCTTCAATCAATGTGCACGTTTATTGTTCAGGGTAACATTGGGTAAAGAGAACTTCATCAGTTCCCTATTTTCATCAATAAAAATAACTTTACTTGTACGTGAAATTGGAACAAGGGGCAGATTAACAAGACACCAATTTAAATCTTGATGCACTCAATCCAAGAATCCGAAATCTTAAATCCCAGCATACATTAAAACAGTAGAGTAATAACCCGGAAGGCAAATTCAACTTTATTGGCCAAAGGATAAACTCTCTATTCTCCTGAATACCGCTTCTCCAGGAGTGACGTCAGCCTTCTGGATGGATGGATTATCTGATCCGGTGAAGCTAAGATTCCACTCTACAAATTCCCATCCATTATCCGGAACAGCTTCTACTTCAATTTCCTGTTCGAATTCATACAAGCCCTGTCTTGCTGGTGGTGTGTGAATAATCACTTCCCCTCCCACTCCCTGGTCTCCGCCCACACTACGTGTCCAGACTATCACATTTGTATAGGGCATGAACACAGGATACAGGGTTACATCCGAATTCAGCGTAAACAACACAGGGTTATCTTCACTATTAATATCCCCTTCCCATTGGTGAAAAAGGTAGATGATGTACTTTTCGGGAGGAGGGTAAGCATAGATTTCTATCTGCGTTCCTTGTTCATACTCATACTCTAGACTTGGATCATAGTCTTCCCCATTGATGTATATGCGACCAACGGGACCGTGAATATTCAGGATTACAGAATACGTTTCTACTATTTTTTCAAATACGGCGGTTACAGATTTGCCGGAATCTATGATTATCCTTTGAGGATTATCACTTCCACCAAGGTCTCCATCCCAATGCGAGAAAGTCCAATCATTAGCCGGTAAAGCCGTCAGTTCTACCATAATTACATGGGAATAATCTGTAGTTCGTTCCTGCACAACTTCTTCGGTTACAATACCTTCTCCCATAACATTAACCGTTAATGGGTAAACTCTTTTAATAAAATAAGCTGTGATATTCTTATCACTGTTTACCGTTATTATTGACGGATTATCACTACCGGCATAATCGCCCCGCCAGCCGGCAAAGACCCAGTTTTCGTTGGGTGTTGCTGTAATTTCAATCTCATCGCCTTTACTTACGTCCACTATTTCAGGCGAAACGGTTCCGCCTTCTTCAGGTTCAGCCGTGATTGTACCCTGGGATAGAGGGTTACCCACGGAGGGTAGGCTACCGGGTGAACAAGATGATAGGATGAACACAGAAATGGTTGCAGCTGCAAATGTGAATAGTACTTTCATGACGCATATCCTCTCCTAAGGTCGTTTTTTCTCGCGTATCGGAATCTATACTAACAAATAAGCAAAATCTGATGATTTTATCTTATATATAAGGCATCGAAGTATTACAAATCTATGGTATAGTCCTTCGAATTGTAATCAGGCCAACCGACTCTCACCTTAAATGGCAACGTTGCGTTGAAAGCGTCACCTACCATAAATAATTCATGTTGACCAGGCCAGTAACCGGTGCCTTTTTCCATGAATCAACACATATCCCCGATTCGTCAACGATTTGGGATACCCATTTTCTGTACACGTTCAATAGCAAGACCACTCCAACCCATCAATACAACTGCTTTCTCTTAACCCGACGAACCAACCTTACTTTTTAATCTGGATTGACCCAAAGCAAAGCTCATAATGCTTTAAACCATGAGGAACACTTCTAATTATCGCGCAGATTTTACCTTTTCCCACCCCACATAACCGAACGCACCCCATTGTTCCCATGTTTATAGATGCTAATTTCCCACACATACTATACTTCCCTCAGCATATTATTAAACAAATACAGCAATGAACACTATTAAAGACCTTTACAACATAATCGATACCCGGCTTATCAATTGGATGGCCAACAATGGCATTAAACTGCTCCGATGGAGCATCGCACTAATATTTATCTGGTTTGGCGGACTCAAATTCTTCCCGGGAGCGAGCCCGGCCGAGCAACTCGCCGGTTCTTCGATTGAAATACTGACATTTGGTCTCGTTTCGGCCTCTATTGGTTTACCCGTATTGGCGGCATGGGAGGTTATTATCGGAGTTGGAATGCTTCTGCCAAAATATATGCGCTTTACAATATTGCTGCTGTACGTTCAAATGTTAGGCACATTCTCGCCCATCGTAATTATGCCTGATGTGGTTTTTTCTACATTTCCGGTAGTCCTGACAATGGAAGGCCAGTATATCCTGAAGAATCTTATCGTAATTTCTGCAGCATTAGTAATTGGTGCTACGGTGCGCGGTGGTAATCTTCGCGCTACACCAAATTAATAATTAGCAACACGGGTACCATCAGAACAAAAAAATGCTATCTTAGTTATTGTATGTTTGATTTTTCCAAGTGTATTTATTTAACGCAACCATATGATAAACAATCGTTTATTAATATAATTGCTTTATTTATCCAGTATCCAATCCAGGTTTAATTTATTATAGAAAATAGGTAGGTCAAGGCTGCGACGGCGAATGAATGTTATGTAACTTTAACAGTCAGTTACGCCCGGCAGGAGGTATATTGCAGATTAACAGCCAGTGCCCCATCGGTCACAACTCAATGCGGTGTAGATATTTACGCAATTAAGTAAGAATTGCCATAGGTTCAACGTCGCTATTAGTTCAATAATTAGTCGTTGATAGTATGGCAAAACGTAACATAACCAATAGCACTCAACCCGATTCGCAGTCACCATCCGAAATGGATCAATCTTCCGTTTCGGAATTGGTTAAAGGTTCGCTGTTCGACAATTCCATCACAGCACTTTTCGTAACCCGTCCCGAAGGTACCATTCTGGAGGCAAATGATGCCGCCTGTAACATGTTCGGGTACTCCACCGAGGAGTTCAAAAAGATTGGAAGAATTGGAATCATAGACCCTGAAACGCCGGGGTTAACTGAGATGTTTCTAGAACGCGAAAAAAAAGGCAGCATATCAGGCAGATTAATAGCAATTCGCAAAAGTGGCGAGCATTTTTGGTGTGAGTTTTCATCCACAATTTTCGACGGACCCGGCGGATTTAAACTCGCCAGCGTAATTCTGATTGACGTTTCCGACAAAGTTGATTCAGAATCTAAATTCCGGGGTTTACTAAATAACGTTCCCGGAGTAGTGTTTCGATACGTTCGAGAAGCCGATGGCAGCGATTTTCTGCAATACGTGAGCAATGGATCGGAAGAGGTGTGGGGGTTTAGTCCGAGTGAAATCACAAAAGACCTCAACATAGTCTGGAACAATTTCCATAAAGAAGATTTGCCCAGGGTTATTGAATCGATTAAAAAGTCTGCAGAAACGAACTCCCGATGGCACACCGAATACCGCTATCATCATCCGGATGGATCTCTTCGTTGGTGCAGAGGTGCAGGCGAACCCATGAGTTATGAGAACGGTCGGGTGGTTTGGGACTCCATTGTGATGGACATCACAGCAGAGAAGAATGCCGAAAGAGCCGTTGAAAACGAACGCATTCGTTATGAAAAACTCCTTTTTAAAATGCCGGCGTTTGTTGCCATACTTAAGGGTCCCGAGCATCAGTATGTTATGGCGAATCCAGAGTATTATACTATTACGGGAAAAACCAGCGATATGATTATTGGTAAAACCGTGAGAGAAGTCTTCCCCGAGCTGGAAAACCAAGGCATCTACGCGATTCTAGATAACGTTTACAAGTCAGGTGAACCATTCGAAGTATCTGAAATTGGACTGGATGTTCGCATTGGCAACAGCAAAGAGCCTCAGAAAAGGTATTATAACTTTTCCTACCTGCCCAATACCACCGCAAATGGCACCATTGAAGGAATTCTGGTATTTGGAATAGACGTAACCCACAACGTTCTTACCCGCAAAGAAATCGAGGATAGCAACACCAGGTACGAACTGGTTACAAGGGCTACATCAGACGCGATTTGGGATTATCAGCCCCAATCGAACCAACTTTTTTGGGGCGAGGGTTTTCATTCATTATTTGGGTACGACGTCTCCAAACTCACTACTGGTTTCGAGAAATGGGTAGATAATGTCCATCCAGAAGACATTGAGGAAGTAATTTCGGATGTAGAAAGTTTGATGAGTGGACCTACAAATAGCTGGGACAAGGAGTACCGCTTCAGGAAAGCTGATGGCACTTACGCCTTCGTGAAAGACAAAGCAATCGTTGTTCGGAATAGTGATGGAATACCTGTTCGCGTCATCGGTGCCATGGAGGACATCACCTCCCGAAAAGAAGAGGAACTTCAGTTGAAATTGCTCGAATCGGTCGTTACGAATGCAACAGACGCAGTTCTCATCACGCTGGCAGAGCCGTCCGAATCTCCAGATGGACCCGAAATCGTGTTTGCAAATAAGGCGTTTGAAAAACTGACCGGCTACAGCGTTGATGAAGTAATCGGTAAAACACCACGTATTCTTCAAGGCCGCCATTCTGAATCGGAGGAACTTCAGATATTGCGCTCAGCTATTCGAAATAAGCAAAGTGTTGAAGTAGAGATTCTGAATTACAGCAAAAGTGGTACAGAATATTGGATAAACATTTCGCTAACTCCCATTTTTGAAAATGGAGTCTGCACCCATTTTATTTCTATTCAGCGTGATGTGACAGAACGAAAACTCAGAGACATTCAGAAGACCCTTTCAACTGATATCAGCCGGATTTTCAACAACGGTGTGAACGTCAGAGAGGCCATTCAGGCTACTCTAGCCGAAATTATCAGATTCAAGCCATTTGATGCGGTGGAGTTTTGGCAAGTCGATAGAGACAAAAAGTATATCCACCTAATGGGTTACGAAATTGGGAACCCGGAGATCGCTGATTTTTATGAAAAAACTGAGCAGACGATTACTTTCGAGAAAGGAGTTGGTCTGCCAGGCATAACCTGGAACAACAAAAAGAGCATCTTCTGGGAAGATCTGGATAGTCAGACAAATTTTATTCGGCGAAAGGAAGCAGCCGACGCTGGATTGAGCACGGCATATAGCTTTCCCGTGATGGACAGCCAAAATGTGATTGGGGTATTGATAGTGCTTGTGTCGGGAAATATTGATAAAGAGCGATTGTATATCAATCTATTCGAAGAATTATCGAATCAGCTTGCCTCAGAAATAAACAGAAAAGAGCTGGAAGAAGAGCTATCCAGAATTTTCTACTCAGCCCCCGACGGAATTACTGTAGCTGGGTTTGATGGATACTTCAAGAAAGTTAACCCGGCTTTTTGCCAAATACTAGGGTATACAGAGCAGGAACTTCTCACTACACCATTTGTTGAATTCGTTTACACTGCTGACAAAGAAAACACCTTAGGCGAGTACGAAGTCGCAAATGATGGGCGCGGAAACTCATATTTTGAGAATAGATATGTTCACAAATCTGGCAAAATCATCTGGTTGTCGTGGACTTACAAAGTATTTCATGACGAGGAAGTCACCTACAGTGTTGCTAAAGACATTACCGAACAAAAGGAGCTCCGAGAACTGCTCGACAAAGCGAACCGACTTGCAAGAATCGGTAGCTGGGAGATCAACCTCAACAAAAAAGAAGTCTATTGGTCAGATATAACCTACGAAATCCACGAAGAAAGTCCGGATTTTCGGCCTAATTTGGAAAGCAGCATCAATTACTTTAAAGAGGGGGAATCTAAAGATCGCATAGAAAAAGCTGTTGAAGAAACAATGAAAAACGGCACTCCGTGGGATCTCGAACTACCCATAATTACCGGTAAAGGGAATGAAAAATGGATCAGGACTATCGGCGAGGTTGA
>JAIUMT010000030.1 GCA_022565415.1 Balneolales bacterium
GAATAGGCGGATCGGCCTTGCAGGTAGACAAGCTAATGCGCGATATGATGCGGCTTTTGGGAATCAGCTTGATACTGATTTATATCATCTTAGCGGTTCAGTATGAGAGTTTGCGGTATCCGGCGTTGATATTGGTGGCGGTTCCGTTTGCGTGGATCGGATCGTTGTTTTTGCTTTATATAACGGACGGAAGTTTGAATACGCTCTCGTTTATGGGAATTCTGATTCTAACTGGTATTGCGGTGAATGACGCGATTTTGAAAGTGGATTTCATGCGAAGGTATCTGGACGAGACGGGTGATTTGAATCAGGCGATAATGATGGCCGGGAAGCATCGATTTCGACCGGTCGTTATGACAACGCTCACGACTATATTGGGATTGGTGCCCATGCTTATTCCATTTGGCGACGGATATGAATTTCGTTTTGCATTGGCATCTGCCCTGATTGGAGGCATGATTACTTCTACTTTATTATCTCTATTCGTAGTCCCAACGTTGTTTCGTGTGTTGAATCAGAGAAGACACTCGTCGGCAGAAGTTGAAAACACACACTAACGTATTTCAAAGAAAGTCTCCCTCGGTGATAACCGAATTAACTAACCGAAAATCAAACGCACATTACATGTTTACCACCATTATTAAACCGACATCCATCCTGTTATTGGTCCTGTTTGCCGTAGCATGTACATCCGAAGAGACCTCAACCGATCGGCCTGAACGTGAAGGTTCGGTTGAAATTCGTCCTGATGTCGTGTTTGTCAAGACGGATGGAGAGCCACTTTACCGCTATCTGGAAAGCTCCGGGGTGGTGGAACCTGTGCGCGACCTGACCATTCAACCGCGCATCAGCGGATTTTTAGAGTGGCATCAAATTGCCGACGGACGACGGGTGCAGCAAGGCGACACCCTCCTTCGCATCATTCAGGATGAATGGCGACTGCGATATCTCGAGGCTGAAAACGCATATTTGAGGGCAAGTCAGGAGTATAGAATCGAGCGGGAATTACGTGAACGAGATGGGCGAACTAGCAGACAATCGAGTGATTCCGAATCTGGTGAGTTTACCGAACGCGACGCACGAATTCTGCAGCAACAAACCGGATATCTTCAGGCTCAAATCGCGTTCGACAGGGCAAAACTTGATCTAACCTACACATCCGTAATTGCGCCATTTTCCGGAGTAATTCATACAAATCTGAACTTGTCGGATGGAGCCTATATTAACGCGGGACATGATCTTGGCAAGCTCCTGGATCATCGCAGTGTGCGCGTGCGGCTGGATGTGCTCGAATCGGAGTTAGCGCGCGTTCGCGAAGGAATGGATGTCGAAATCACCACCGCAACGGGATACAAAACGACGGGCCGGGTTCGAACAATCTCTCCGATGATTAATCGTGACCGAAAAACGGGTCAGATCGTGGTCGATGTTGTTAACCGGGAGGGCAACCTCAGAACCGGCATGACCGTCAACGGACGAATATTAACCGAGACGCATAGTGGTCGGCTAAGGGCCCCTCGAAGTGTACTACTCGAACGCGACGGACGTCAGTTGGTTTTCAAGCTGAGCGGGGAAATGGTTGAATGGGTGTATGTTGAGCCAGCGATTATCACTCCAGAATACATCATTCTAAACGAAGAAGCCTTGCAAGCGGGCGACACCCTTGCCTACGACCGGCACTTTGCCCTATCTCATCAACAGCGAATCAACACCCGCATGCGGAACTAATCTCATTGTCATTCTTCAAGCGTAAATATCTGATTTCATTGTTCTACCTGATGGTTATCACGGTAGGACTTGTGTCGTGGCAAACGATTCCGATGGAATTAGCGCCCGATATTCAGCTGCCATCGGTAACGGTAAGTCATCGATGGGGAAGCACTCCACCAGAGGTGATGGAGCAAGAAGTCACGCGGAAAGTTGAGCAAATGGCTTCGATGTTGAGAGATGTAGAAGGCATCAGTTCAGCTACCAGAGAAGGAATGTCTAGCGTAACAATTCGATTTCGGAAAGGGGCTCCGGTTGATTTCCGAGCAGTGGAATTACAGGAATCGTTGCACGGAATTCGAGATGCGCTGCCGCGAAGCTTAATTCAGATGCCGATTTCACGATCAGTCCCGCGCGAACTTTCTGAAATGCAAACCTTTATGGTGTATTCCCTTCATGGGGACTTACCACCACGCACCCTGCTCGAAATTGCCGAACAACGCATACGAATCCCGCTAATGGGTCTGCCCGGACTCTCTGAAATCACTCTGAGTGGTGTGCGTGAACCGGCACTGAGCATCATTTTCAACTCCGTTGCGCTCGAACACTACGACCTGCAGCCAAATCAGCTACTTCAAAACATCCGACGAAATCTGAACTGGCACTCGGCCGGATTTGCCGATCAACCCGGCGGACGGTACAGCATCATGGTGCCGCCTCAGTTCAAGAATATTGAAGATATCGAGCGAATGCAGCTGAGGTTGCCAGAATCTGACAGATTAATTTACCTGGCGGATGTTGCCACTGTCCAAATTCAGGACTATCCCGAAAATGAGCGCCGGAGAATAAATGGGAGTCCGGCCCTGACCATCCGTGTCGACAAAGAAGGCGGCGCCGATGCATTGTCCCTGGCCGAGGAAATCGGTCAACGCATGGAAGTCATTCAAGGGCAATTACCTGAAGGCATATCCATCAGATTAGAACAAGACAACACCGAACGACTACGGATTCAATTATCAGAGCTTCAAACCCAATCCGTTTACAGTATTATTGCTGTATTTTTGGTCTTATTGATCTTTATTCGACGATTTCGCGCGCCATTTTTGATACTCGGAAGCATACTATTTAGTCTTCTCATCAGCATTAGTTTGCTGCTATTAATCGGGTACACAATCAATGTAATCACCCTGGCCGGACTCACCGTAGCGATAGGGATGATCATCGACAATGCGGTTGTCGTTTTTGAAATCGTGAATCCGGGTTTCCCGCCCGGACGCAACGAACGCATCGAACATTTGCGCAAAAACCTCAAAAGAGCCGTTGTTCCGGTATTGGGAAGTACGCTAACCACCATTGGGATATTTATTCCGCTTTTATTCGCAATGGAAGCCAATCGGGAGTTACTCGTTCCGTTGGGATATGCACTATCGTTTACGCTGCTCGCATCGGTGTTGGTGTCGCTACCGTGGATTCCGTACGCCTTGGTTTGGCTGGTGCCCGGGAATGTGCGGGAGCGTGTGACATACAAAGACATTCGAAAAGGCGGAATATTCAGGAAGGTAAACTTAGTCCGAATTTTCTACTGGCGACGACGACTGCGCTGGGTTCTGATGATTGCCTTAATTGCAGCGATTGGGATTCCGACGTTTACAATCGATGAGCCATCCTGGGATGGGGATAGCTGGAAACGAACGCTTACGAAACCCTACTTCGACAACAAGCGCAACATCGACAAATGGATAGGCGGAATAACGTACCGTTTTTTCAACGACACTTTTTTCGGAGAACCTTGGTCCAGAACCCAAGGCGAACAAGTATATATAAGCATCAATACGCCCCAGGGCACGCCACTAGAAGAAATCGACAAGATTGCGCGAAATTTCGAAATCGTAGCAGAGCCATATCAATACACCTTCGAGTACTACGAAACCACGGTATCCGAACGATTCGGAGCACGATTGATATTCCACATCAAACCAGAATACCTTACCGAAATGGGTCCGTATCGGTTCTATTCTGAGGTATCCTATTTAGCAGCCCGAACCGGAAACTCACGCATATCGGTGAGTGGATTGGGAGATTTCTTCTCCAGCGGTGGTGGTGGCTCTGTAAGTTCATCCATTACACTACAAGGATATTCGTACACACAACTCGAGGAGACAGCCAAAGAAATTCAGCGCCGACTCGAACAAAACCGGCGAGTTCAGAATGTGGATATAAATCAGACCGGATTTTGGGGTCGAAACGATTTGCAGCAGTACTTTTTAAGCATCGATGAAGAGCAAATACTGGCCAAGGGCATGAATCGAGCCAATGTTCTGGATGTGTTACAAGTTGATATCAATCCGCAAAATATTTCAGGTAGAGTGGAGTTTCAAGGTCAGCAAATGTACCTGATGGGACTTGGAGAACGGCAAAACCAATATTGGATGGATTTTCGAGACCGACCCAGAAACTATCAAAACACCATGTTCACCATGGGTGAAATCTCCAATTTGGAAAAAAGAGACATAATGAGCGACATCCGTCGTGAAAATCAGGCCTATACAAGAGGCATCTCCTACGATTTCATGGGTCCGAGCCAAATGGCGCAGAATTTCAGAAACGAACTATTAGAAGCATTTCCGTTTCCAATAGGAATTCGGATTCAAGAGCGATCATTCTGGGGTTTCGGGGGAAGTGAGTCACGCGAGAATATGATATTCATCATGATGATGGCCCTCTTAAGCGTCTGGATGATCGTTTCTGCTTTACTTGAAAAATGGCGGGATCCGTTTATTGTGATTCTCGCTGTGCCGCTAGCATTGCTCGGTGTAATGAGCGGGGTTTTATTTCATGAAATGAACTTTACTCAGGGCGCCATTGCGGGAACATTGCTGAGTGTGGGGGTTGTGGTGAACAACGCGATATTGCTGATGCATGAAAAAGAGCGCCTGCGGAAGTCCGGTATCTGGGGACTGAGAAGCTGGGTTTATGTGTACAGATCGCGGTTTCGGGCGATTATCATAACCTCGCTCACCACCATAGCCGGATTGGTTCCCCTCATCATATTCGGAACTGATCCGATGTGGACAAGCCTGGCTGTTGTTGTGAGTTGGGGGTTAGGTTTTAGTACAGTCTTATTGTTGCTACTCACCGGTTTGTTCGGAAAATAAAGGACGGATTTTAACTTTTTTAATGAATTAAATATCTGTTTTCAGGTACTTTGCGGTATCAAAAAATAATTAGACGTTTCACAAAAATACAAAAGCATGACAAAGCTATATAAAATCCGGAACTGCGCACTTTTGATGGTAGCTGCACTTCTGTTGACCTCGACAGGCGTTACAGCACAAGAAACCTACAAAATGCCACCGCCTGAGGTTGCAGCATTGGTTGATGCTCCGTCAAGTCCGGGACTGAGACTCGCCCCCGACAACAGTTTCATCGTACTTTTGCACTCCCCTGGCGTGCCAACCATCGAAGACGTAGCCCAACCAGAACTCCGACTAGCCGGCATCCGAATTAATCCGCGAAATAATGGTCCGAGCCGAACCGGATATAACAATCGCATCACCATAAAAGACCCAGAAACCCTCGAAGAACGCGATATAACCGGCCTCCCTACAAATCCGGTTATTCAAAACGTGAACATGTCGCCCGACAGCCGTTTCATATCATTTAGCCTGGTTCAGCCAACGCACATAGAATTATGGATTGCGGATGTAGCCACTGCTCAGGCTCGGAAGCTTACCGACAAGCACATCAACAACACCTGGTATGGCTCGCCTTATGATTGGTCCCCCGACGGATCATTCATCCTGGCCCGAACGATACCATCCAACCGCGGTGAAGCTCCACGCGAACCCGTTGCACCATCCGGTCCCATCATCCAAACTGCAACTGGAGATGCCGCTCCGGCTCGAACTTTTCAGGATTTATTGGCAAACCCGCATGATGAAGCCCTTTTCGAACATTATTTCACAAGCGAACTCACCCGCATCAATGTAGATGGCAGTACATCGACCATTGGCCAGGCTGCTATATACGGATCAACATCTGTTTCACCCGACGGACAACATTTACTCGTAACGCAGGTACAAAAACCGTACTCATACACCGTTCCGGCTTCGCGATTCCCGAACGTTACCGAAGTTTGGTCCATCGATGGCACCAAAATCGCAACCATAGCAGAAACTCCGTTGCTCGACAACATCCCGATTGCATTTAACTCAACCTACGAAGGTCGCCGAAACATAACATGGAGAAACGCCGCTCACGCCACCCTTTTCTTTCTGGAAACGCAAGACGGAGGAGATGCCCGGGTTGATGTCGACGTACGCGACATCGCGTATCTGTTGGAAGCTCCGTTTACGGGAGAGCCATCAGAATTGGCGCGACTTCAAACCCGATATGCCGGTGTTACGTGGGGAAATGACAACCTCGCACTCATTTACGAAACCTGGAGAGCCAATCGGACCCAGCGTGTTTGGCACATTTCACCGGGTGATGTCCATTCGGAGCCCCGTTTAGTGGTCGAGCGCAACTACGAAGAGCGTTACAGCGATCCGGGTTCGCCAGAAACACGTCGCAACGATATGGGTCAGAACGTTCTGTTTACCAGCCCAGACGGATCTGAAATCTACATGACAGGAATCGGTGCTTCGCCCGAAGGAAACCGGCCTTTCTTGCGTGCTATGAACATCGAGACTGGCGAAACACGGGAATTATGGCGATCTGAGGCACCCTATTTCGAGCAAGTCACCACCATTCTGGATGATGATGCCACACGAATCATCACCCGAAGAGAATCAAACAACGAACCTCCGAACTTTTTTGAACGCAATCTGGTGGAAGGAAGCACCCGGGCGTTGACCGAGTTCCCACATCCGTCACCAGATCTGATCGATGTTCAGACAGAATTCGTGAGCTTCGAGCGGGCTGATGGACTCACATTAACCGGTCAGTTGTTGTTACCTCCGGAGTACGATGCCGAAAACGACGGACCATTACCGCTCATGATTTGGGCCTATCCGCGTGAGTTCGCCAGTGCCGACGCAGCCGGACAAGTATCCGACTCACCGCATCGTTTCAACAACATCAGCTACTGGGGTCCGCATTTTCTGGTAACGCAGGGGTATGCCGTACTGGCCAACGCCGCAATGCCCATTGTTGCTCCGGCGCCCGATATCGAGCCAAATGAGTCGTCTATCGAGCAACTTACCTTAAACGCTGAGGCTGCGATTAATTATGTGGTAGATCGTGGTATAGCCGACAGAAACCGTGTTGCCGTAGGCGGACACTCCTACGGAGCATTCATGACCGCCAACCTGCTTGCTCACACCGATTTATTCAAAGCCGGAATTGCTCGGAGTGGTGCTTACAACCGAAGCCTAACCCCGTTCGGATTTCAGGCAGAACCCCGAAACATCTGGGAAGCCCGCGACACCTACATCACCATGTCGCCCTTCTTCTACGCACATCAGATTGAAACTCCGATTCTGTTTATTCACGGAGAAGCCGACAATAACTCCGGAACATTCCCAATTCAAAGCGAACGCATGTTTCAAGCCATTCGTGGAACCGGCGGAACAGCTAAATTGGTGATGTTGCCTCATGAAAGTCACGGCTACCGCGCACGAGAATCCCTCATGCACATGCTTCACGAAACTATTGAATGGCTCGACACTTATGTGAAGAATCAGTAGAATCTTAGCGCATTAATGTTAAATTATGGCTCGGGGAAGTTCTAACGAATAGAAACCTCCCCCGGGCCATTTTTATATCCACTTAGTCAAACCAACAGATGAAGTCGGTCATTCAATTAACAATCAGCTTGCTCGTCACACTGATTTTGATAACTGCACTAAACACACGCATTGGAAGCATCCCTCCTTTGGGTAAATTTCTGAATCCAATCGATGGAGCCTGGAGAAATGCGATTATCAGCGATATTCCGGACGACAAAGACATTCAACTTACCGGCCTGCAGGATGAAGTTCGCATCATCTACAACGACCGTGCGGTTCCACATATCTTCGCCAAAAATGACCACGACTTATACATGGCAATGGGTTATGCGATGGCACAACACCGACTTTGGCAAATGGAGTTTTCAACCATGGCCGCTGCCGGACGAGTTTCCGAAATCGTAGGTTCCGTGGCGCTGGACTACGATCGTCATCAACGACGAATCGGCATGGGCTGGGGAGCAGAGGTTATTCAAGAATACATGCTTCAGGATGAATGGACGAAAATGGCCCTGGAAGCCTACTCGAAAGGTGTAAATGCCTGGATTGACCAGCTCAAACCCGGAACACTTCCACTCGAGTACAAACTCCTCAATTATAAGCCCGAACCCTGGACAATCGACAAAACCGCCATATTCTATATGAATATGAACCAGACTCTCACCAGCGGTACTAATTCGTATGAGCTAAGCACCATCCAATCATATCTGGGTCGGGAAATAACCGAAATACTGTTTCCTGATTTCCCTCCGACATTAGAGCCCGTGATAACGGCCGGCACCGAGTGGCCATTTGAAGGACCGAATCGCGAAATTCCGGAGGGTGTTTTCAGTCCGGAATTCCTCAGCAAAGAAGTAATTTCCGAACGGGATCCGGGCGTTGGCAGCAATAATTGGGCAGTATCGGGCGAGAAAACCGCCAGTGGCGCCGCGATGATGGCTACCGATCCGCATTTAACCCTGAGTTTGCCGGCCATTTGGTACGAAATGCAGCTCCATGCACCCGGCATCAACACCTACGGAGTTACGCTTCCAGGCGTACCGGGAATGATTATGGGCTTCAACGAACACATCGCCTGGGGCAACACCAACACCGCCTGGTCGGGACTCGACATCTTCGAAATTGAGCTCAGCGACGACAAAACGTCTTACTGGCACAACGACGAATGGAAGCCCCTAACACACAGAATTGAAACCATTCATTCGCGTGATGGAACCACCGTCACAGACACAAACTGGTTCACGCATCACGGACCAATCGCGTACATGTCGGGGGAGGAACCATTTTCTAATAATATCCCAGTCGGACATGCGGTTCAATGGATCGCCCACTACCCTACCAATCCGATGGATGCATTTCGGATAATTAACCGAAGTGAAAACTTCGACGATTTCCGGGAAGGATTAAGTCGTTTAGGCGGACCTACCCAAAGTTACGTGTTCGCAAGCACGAACGGCGACATTGCCATGCAAACCAACGGACTCAATCCACTTCGCTACAAAGGAATGGGCAAATATATTATGGATGGACGAAATCCATTAAACGATTGGGATGGATTTATACCGTTTGAACAATTGCCGATGGAGGTGAATCCACAGCGAAACTATGTAAGTTCGGCGAATCAGCATTCAACGGATGAGGAGTATCCGCACTTTATGGGATGGCGATTTGCGAGTGAATCACGGGCGACCATCATCAACCGAACGCTGGAGAATTCAAGTAACATCACCATTCAGGACATGATAAACCTCCAGCTAAACAGCGATAATTATCGGGCAGATAAATGGCTCGATCGAATGCTCGACTCCACCAACGCCCACATCCGAAATATGGAAGAAAACACGCTTCCGGGTGGAATATCGTCGGCCATGAATATTTTAAATCAGTGGAACAGGAAAAACGAAGCACATAGCACGGCGCCATTGCTCTTTTCATTATGGATAGACAATGTAGAAAAAGTGCTATGGTATCCTTTTCTGGGTGATATTAAGTCTGATATTTACCGACATCCCGACTTAACTGTAAGTTTGGAGACGTTGTTTCACAACTATCATCCGGAAGTGTACGATTCCGTAGCAGGATCATTGCCACAAACAGGCAGGTTACTAACTAATGCACTAATCACGGCAGTTAATCAACACGAAATGATGGGCTCTGATACCAAATGGGCAGATACAAACGGAAGTACGATTAATCACCTGCTGGATATTCCTGCGTTGAATCAGCCACGACTTCAAAATGATGGAAGCAACGAATCGCCCAATGCCGTACGCAAAAATCACGGTCCGTCGTGGCGCATGGTCGTAGAAATGACAGATCCGATTCAGGCGCGGGGCGTTTATCCGGGCGGACAAACCGGGAATCCGGCCAGCTCAGGATACAATGCATTCATTCCCGACTGGCAACACGGCCATCACTACGAATTATCTCTTTTTTCGAGCTGGGAACAAGCCGCTTATTATGGAAAAAGCGTTGTCCACCTCAAACCAAGTAATTAAAGGACATATGATGAAGATTTTATTAACTGCAGTAATTGCCCTCTTATTTCAGCTCGTTCTACCCTGGTGGAGTGTGGCGGTGGCGGCTTTCTTGATAGGCATAGGATTTAATCAAACAGGATTCAAATCCTTTTTGAACGGATTTTTGGGCATTTTCGGACTGTGGACCTTACTGGCGCTCGGTATATCCGTTTTCAACAGCATGATCTTAGCTGAAAGACTGGCTGTCCTGTTTACGCTTCCGCACGGATTACTAACCATTTTGGTTACCGGGCTCATTGGCGGACTTGTGGGTGGTTTTTCTGCATTAACGGGCAACCGATTACGCGAAATTATGTTTAAAAAGAATGATATAGTGGTAGAAGAACCGGCATCATTTAAAGAAATAAGTGAGGTAGAGAGGATCTCTTGACGAGTGGGAAGGTCGGCCTTCCAGAATTAACTCCGTTGCGATTGGTTATGTGAGGCAAAGGCAAAGGCAAAGGTACATCCACCGCACCGCCACAGCCAAAATCACAACCACAGTCCAGACCTAAACTATCTGTATAGTCCCCTCACTCCGTACCACGATTTAGTGGGAAAAACCCTATCTTTCACCATTATATTATACACAAATGAACCGGCAATGCATTCAAGAAAATCGCCTGTTCAGACATTTAAAACACCTTTTTTATGCATAACGTAGTACTTATTGAGGGCGACGGAATCGGTCCTGAAATCTCACGAGCTGTTCAACAAATCCTCAAAGCAGCAGGTGCACCGATTAACTGGATTCCGGCACGCGCTGGAATGGGCGCTTACCGCGAACTCGGCAACCCGTTGCCCGACGAAACCATCGAACTGATTGACAAATACAAAGTTGCCCTCAAAGGTCCGCTCGAAACGCCCGTCGGCGGAGGATTTCGTTCAATAAACGTAGCCTTGAGACAACGATTTGAGCTATTTAGTAATATTCGTCCGGCTAAAAGCCTGCCTGGGATTCACTCCCCATTTACCCACGTCGACATGGTAATTTTCCGGGAAAACACCCAAGGGATGTACATCGGACAAGAACGTTGGGTCGGCGACGACGAAAAACATGCTGAGTCGATTGCAGTGGTCACCCGCGAAGCCAGCGAGAAAATCATTCACGCAGCATTTCAGTACGCAAGAAAGCACAATTTCAAAAAAGTAGCAGTCGTTCACAAAGCGAACATCCTGAAACTCACTACCGGACTCTTCCTTAACATCGGTCGTGAAATCGCTCCTCAGTATCCCGACATCGAATTCCGTGATGTCATTGTAGACAATATGGCCATGCAGATGGTTATGCGTCCAGAGCAATTCGACGTCGTCGTTACAACCAACCTCTTCGGAGACATTCTGAGCGACCTCGCATCGGGTTTAGTAGGCGGACTTGGACTCACAGGTTCTGCCAACATCGGCGAAAAGCATGCGATGTTCGAAGCTGTTCACGGATCTGCCCCCGACATTGCAGGACAGAAAAAAGCGAACCCATCAGCACTACTGTTCTCCTCGCTGATGATGTTAGATTACTTAGGTGAAAATGAAATCTCTGCGAAGATTCACCAGGCTGTAATTTCAACGCTCAAAGACAACCTGGATGCCTGCACTCCAGATATTGGTGGAAAAGGAGATACATTCACTTATGCTGATGCCGTTTGCCTGGCGCTTAAGTAATTGAATTGGAGTGATGTATTTACTGATCAATAAGTAGATACATCACCATCTTTTTATCGAGTATTTCGGCAAATATATCAGATAGTTTCTTTTTCGTCGAGTCTGACCACTTCTGCAAATTGAGGAAACTCAGAAGCTCAGAGGATATTCCATTTAATCGAGTCCGACGACTTCTGCAAAGCCCGTCGCAGTGTCGTAAATGGCAAACGTAGCCACGCCGCCCAAGCCGTTCACCGTACCCGGATTAACGTGTAACGTCTGCTCTTTTCGGTTGAAATCAACATTTTCATTCAACTGAGGATGAGTATAAACCCGATTCGTGGCCTCGTGCAGGTGTCCCGAAACCACGACATCATACATAGCAGACCGGATCAATGCTTCCGTGATGCCGGGCTGTGTTCCATGATACATTGCCACACGTTTTCCATCAAAGATTTCATCCATAAACTCGCCGTGAAGACGCCCGTTTATGTCGCCGAACTTTTGCTGAATTCTGAAATGATCGCCGTCATTGTTGCCAAAAACACCGTGCAACTCCCATTTCGCAAACAGCGGAATCATAAACGGAGAGCAAAAATCTCCGGCATGAAGTAGTACCTCAGCTTGTAAATTTCGAAGCATCGAAAGCGCGACGCGGGTGTTCACTAAGTGATCATGTGTATCTGAAAGGATTCCGATTTTCATAGTTTTTTGAGTTATTTAGTTACTCAAGTCCGCGATATAATGCGTCCAACGTTTCATAGACTGGAATAGAAACACCATGACGTCTGCCATACCGGACTAATGCCCCGGTGAATGCATCGTATTCCAGTTTTTTGCCCTTTACTCTATCCTGATACGTAGAAGTGCGAAACGCGCCCAATTTCATGCCTTCTTCGACAACTTCGGCCACATCCGTCTTGCGTAAGTCGATTCCTTCAGCGTGGGCGACCGACAGGATTTCCTGGGTCATTTTCTTCATTAACTCAATCATCGATTCGTCTTTATACAATTCGACGATGGTTTTTTGAAGGAGTCCTGTGAGTACATTGTGTACTGAATTCCAGGTGAATTTAATCCAAACTGCCCGGCGAATATCATCAGGGATGATATGCTCGATATCGGCCTTGGTAAGTATTTCGTCGAGCTTGGTAATTCGTGCAGAACGGGTTCCGTTATCTTCGTTGAAAACAATTTGTCCGAACTTGACCTGTTTGATATGTCCCGGACCGATCATCTCAGAATTAACCCGGCAAAAAGCGCGGATAACTCGATTTTTACCGAAAGCTTCAGCTAGTAAATCGTAGTTTTCAATACCATTTTGCAAAGCGAGGATCTGGGTTTCCGGTCCCACTATCGGACGAATTTGTTCGATAGTATAGGCTGTATCGAATGATTTAACCGCGAAAAAGATGTAATCAGGATGAGGTTCAAACGCAGTTGGATCGGAGCTTGATGGCAACTTTTGATGAAAATTGCCAAAGACAGAATCAACTTTCAGTCCGTCGTTTTGCAAAGCCCGAAGGTGCTCGCCGCGGGCGACCAGATTTACATCGTGGCCGGCCTCAGCGAGTCTGGATCCGTAAAATCCACCAACAGCGCCCGCACCCATTATCAGAATAGTTGCCATAATTGGAGGTACTTAGATACGTTCAACAACTGATCCGCAATTGAGCATACGATCGCCATGGTACGGATTCATGATGTTTTCTTCGCGGCTGAGCCAGTCGGCAGATCCGCCACGAACCATCGGGCAAGTCTGTCGGTAGATGGTGTTTTCGAAAGGTCCGTAGGCTTTGACCATATTGATAAAAGCGTTAGAAACATGCTCAAACTGAACACGTTGTTCTTCGACATCCGACTCGGAAACGATGCTATTGGCAGCTTCTGTTGCTTGAGTTCCGGCATCAGCCCATAAAACGGAAGCTTGCTCGGAGAGGTCATCAATTTCGACAAGTTCGAGACGTGCGTGCAGGATTTCAGCATACTGAGCGGCGTTTTCAGCATCTGTTTTCACAAGCGCGTCTTTAAGATCGAAATAGGCATCCAAAGCAACTGAGAATGATGTAAGGAACTCATCATTGGTAGCCATTTCAGGAGTTTCAGCACGATCTGTGGCGGCGTGAGACGGGTGTTGATCGTGATCTTCGGTTGAGCCGGAGCAAGCGCCAAGCATTAGCGAAAAAGTGAGTAAGAATAAAAGATTTTTCATGATTTGGTTTGTTTTTGATTGTTATTTATTTGAATTGAATATAAGAATATGATTGGTCTACAGCGAAAGTTCAATTGATTTCGGTAATAATGTCGCCGCAGCCGAGCATAGTTTCGGGCAGAAATGGGTTACGAATTTGAGATTCCATGCTGAGCCAAGCTGCACCAGTATCATTAAATGCCATCGGACAATACTGCTGATAAACAACCCCCTCTACACCGAATGATTTAGAAACTTCAATGAGTTGTTGGCTCACCTGGAAGAAATGAACGCGTTGTTCTTCGATATCGGAGCTTCGCGACCAGTTTAAAAGATTTCGTCTTAGCGACTCCCGTTGACTTAGCCAGACCGTTTGAGCTTCGTTACTGAGTCCGGCTTCACTGAGCTCAGAAACACGTGTTCGTAAATTTGAGGCAAACGCTAATGCTTGAGCGGCATCTGAATCAACCAAGGCATCCTTGGCCTGCATATAAACGGAGAGCATGTTCATAAATTCACTGCGGAACGACGCCGAAACCCCGTCTCTCACCTCCGCACTGGCCCGACCTCCCTGCGGCGCAGCGCTCCCCCGACCCCGATTCATCATCGAAACCTTATCCCTTAGCTGAAACTCCGCATCCACCGAAAACACCCCGTTACTCACCACGCGCTCGCCAACTTCAAGTCCTTCCCGAACAATCCACTTATCGCCCAAACGATCGCCCAGCAACACCTCACGACTCTCAAAAGTCGGTACATCCGAGTCTGCAACTTCGACATACACCAACGAACGCTCACCCGTCCACAACACCGCCGTCGAAGGCACCATCACAGCAGAATCTGCATTTCTGCCTTCTGAAAGAACCCGGCCACGAACCAACATCCCCGGCTTCCACACTCCCGAGTCGTTATCGGCATCCACACGAACACGCACCGTTCGCGTCCCCTCGTTTACCACAACATCTACCCACTTCACCCTCCCCGCGAAGGTCTCTCCCGGATGCGCCGCGGCACTATACTGAACCACGTCGCCTTGTTGAAGCCAGCGTACATCCTGCTCGTAGGACTCAAAATCAATCCATACTCCCGATAAATCGGCGATTTCGTACATTCGCGTGCCGCGCGACACATAATCGTCGGTTTTCACGCTTCGTTCTAACACCACACCCGACCGCGGAGACCGTATTTCAACCTCGTTGCGAACTTCTTTCTGAGACTCGATTTCGGCTATCTGAGACTCTGTTAGTCCCCAGAATCGCAACTTTTGCCGCGACGACTCCAAAATGCGACTGTTCGACGAGCCGAAATCGTTTGTTGCGCTTCTTTCAGCGTTCGATTCCGTAAAACGTACCGCGTCGATTAGTTCTTGTTGGGCGGCAATGAGATCGGGCGACCAAACTGTTACAAGAACATCGCCCCTACGCACTTCAGCACCGACTTGGGCGACAGGCTGGGTGATAATTCGTCCGTCGTAATGGGCTGATATCACCGAAATCCGTGTTTCGTCAACGACCACCCTGCCCGGCAAACTGATTTCACGAACAGGCACTTCTGAAACTACCGGCGAAGTCATAATTTGGGATAACGCGATGGCCTCTGCCGTCATGGCAAGGGTGAATTCATCCCCACCACCCGAACTTGAAGCAGGCGTTAAATCCATACCGCACAACGGACAAGAACCGAGTTCATTCTGACGAATTTGCGGGTGCATGGAGCACGTCCAAATGGTTTCTTCTGCATCATCGGTGCCAGCATCGGCTGACTCAGAATGTGCTTGCTGATTGTTGCCGTGATCATGTCCCTCGTGATCGGAGCCGAAAAAAGTGCTCATCAGGAGTATTCCGATTAGTAGTCCGACAATCAAGACGGATACGTAGCGGAAATTTTGATTTTGAAGTATGTCGTTCATCGTTTTTGCAGTTGTTTCTAAAAAAATCGCTGGAAGTTGTCATCGAAACCGGTACGTGGTCCGGGATCAGTAAAAATGGATCTTGATTAGTATCGCTTGAAGTTGTCTCGAAATCAGCAGATGATCCGAGACCAGTGTAAAAATCGAAATGAAAAATCGCGGGCATTAGCACAGAAAAATTCAAAAAAGGTTCTAAAGCTTATGAATACACGAAGTGCTGTATGTGAATAATTCGGATTATTCATCGATTGAAATTGTCTCGGACTCATTAAGTTGCACCGCATCTTTCGAAGATTCGAAAAGGTTTATAAGCTCTGCCACAGCTGTGTTTCGGTTGCGGAGAGCCGTTTCGAGTTCGATAGCGTAATCAACCGACCGACGACGCGCCGAAATGACATCATCTAGTGTTGCCCGTGTGTTGCTATAATCGAGTAGGAGCAAATCGGTAAGCTCCCGAGATCGCGGAAGCAACTGCTGTTGATATAGCGTCACGTTTTGGTGGGCACGGTTGTAATCGGCAAGAAAACGGGCCAAATCGGATTCTAGTTGTTGTAACGCCATTTCCTTTCTGTAACCGTATGTGCGGATATCGGCTTTGGATTGCTCGATTCGGGCGTTGACCGATTTCCGCCAGATGGGAATTGTAATGCGGAAGTTGGCAACTATCGGAGTACTGCCGTCCTCCATTTGCATCAGATAATTGGATCCCATAATCTAGGCGCCGACACCAATCATTGGATCCTTACCAAACTGAGCTTGTCGTTGCATCGACTCTCCGGCGCGAATGAGCAAATCTGCCTCACGAACACTGGGATGGCTTTGCCAAACCGAGCGGTCCATTCCGGCAATGCTTTCCGAGTCGAACGTAATATCGGTTCTTCCTTGCGGAAGGGTGATTTCAGCATCGTGTGCACGATTAAGCAAGGAGTTAAATCGGGCTTCGATTCCTGCAATATCGGTGTCAAGCGTTCTGAGTTCGGAGGTGATTTCAGCGCGTTCAATTTCCAGGCGGATAATATCACTGCGCGTGGCATATCCAGTTTCATAGCGGGAAGTGGTAACCGATTGAAGTCGGACGACCCAGTTCAGATGCTCTCTTAAATAACCCTCCAGGCGATGCAAGGTTACCAGTTCATACCAGACAATCATCACGTCGCGCTGGATTTCAATTCGGGTTTGTTCCACAATCTCCCGTCGGGATGCTGCCAGCAGATTGGCATATTGCCGCGATTCAGACCGAACGCCCGGCCAGGGGAACATCTGCATTACGCCCAGCGCCGCCTGAGAGAAAACCCCGTCGTACGACATCGGATTC
>JAIUMT010000031.1 GCA_022565415.1 Balneolales bacterium
ATCAGATAATCTTGATAGAAATATTGGATACGCCCTGGAAATGACCCTTGAATTCTTCGAAAATGGTGGAACTATGTTTGTGAACATCCCATCGAAGATTTTGTTTGATGACAATCCAGTCTTAGAGTTTTTGCCGTTTGAGAGAATTCAGCAACCTCCAGCAGGTCGTACATTCATTCTGCAAAATAATAGTGTTGTAACCGGACTTCGTTCTGAATTCGAGACTCCATATCTTCGATTTAGAAGAAATTTGGTCGATTCTTATCCGGTAGTTCCGTTTAGCGAAACAGTTCGTCTTTTCGAAGCGCCTTATCGTACACGTGTACCGTTTCCACCATCTACCACCGATTTCGACGGCACAAAACTTATATCTGCTGTTAATCCAGATAACTCTGTATTGTTTTTTGGAATTGACCTCAACGAATTCGACAGGGAAGAGCGCGTAGTAAGCGGAGAAACACTTCCTGCCAGTAACCTCAGTGCATTGATTGAGTTAACTTGTATTGATATCCTTAATTTTGAGCAATAATGAAGAGATTTTTACAGACCTTAGTTGTCGCCATATTGCTTTTCGGAAGCCATTCTGTGTTGTTTGCACAATCTGGCACTATTTCCGGAACCGTAATCGACCGTGAAGACCGTGAGCCTTTAATCGGGGTGAACATTATAATCAGAGGTACTTCCTTTGGTACAATTACCAACCTGGATGGCGAATATGAAATTCGAAGCATTCGTCCCGGTGAGTACTCTGTCGAGTTCCGATACATCGGCTACGAGTCTATGTTGTTCACAGGCATCCGTGTCGAAGCCGGAGAAGCCACAACCATTAATGTCGAAATGAACTCCCAGGCAATATCAGCAGGAGAAGACATCGTCATTATCGGTGAACGACCAATTTTTGATGTGGAACAATCCAGCACTACAACATCCTTTTCATCCGATCAGATTGCCGTAGCACCTGTTCGTCGGGTTGATGAAGTCGTTGGAATGACAGCAGGGGTTGTTCGCGATCCTACCGGTCTTTACATTCGTGGAGGCCGTGCCAACGAAACTGGATTTGTGGTTGATGGCGTATCCGCTCAGGATCCACTTTCAGGAACCGGGTTCGGACTCGATCTCGGAACCAGCGCTTTTGCAAACGTTGAAGTTACCACCGGTGGGGTAGATGTTGAACATGGAAACCTAACCTCTGGTGTTGTAAGCGTTCGAACTCAAGATGGCGGAGATAATTATGCCGGATTTATAGCTCACAAACGCGATAATCCCGGAAGAATGACAGGTAGTTCTGCGAATTTTTACACCGATATCTATGAATTTAATTTTGGTGGTCCGGAGCCGATAACTAACAGCCTACTACCAGCACTTGGTATCGAAATTCCCGGAAATCTATATTTCTTCTCGGCCGGACAAATCAACTTCACTAACGAGTTTACCCGAAATACAGCCGACCAGGTTCAATCATCCATGATAGACAACACATTCTGGTCACCACGACAGGATAACCGTTGGAGCGGTATGCTCAAACTAACCTATCGGATTAAGCCCGGGCAACGTGTTGAAGCAGCATATCAACGATCGCTAACGGTGAATCAAAACACCCGAATGCTTCAAATTGTAGGCGATGATGTTCAAATTCGTCCGGGATATCAGTTCTTTTACGAACAGAATCTCGACAATGCAAACACATATGCACACGACAGTAAACTTGCCTATGTGAAATGGACTCATGCAGTCAATAGTCAAACTTTTTATGATGTTCAAGCTAGTCGATTATTTACCCGTCTAAGAGCCGATGCAAACGGACGATACTGGAGACCAGAATCAGTAGATGGTGAGTTTGATGCAGGTAGTATTGTAGTCTATCCGGTAACACCTTTCCCGGCCGGCGATGATTTTTCATATGTCTTGCCTGGTCCTGGTTTCTCAAATAATGGTGGTTTAGCCCCATTATGGCACGATCATTATGCTGAAGAGTATACTTTGCGAGCGAATGTTACGCGTCATTTCCTGAATAACACAAACCGCTTGCGATTCGGAACGGAGCTAAAATTCATGGAATATCAGTGGATTGATATTACACGTCCGTGGGTTGGAGCACCAATTCAAATCGACGAAGATACCTTCTCTGAAACGAATAGACTCGGTTCTACATCCGATATTTGGAATGTTCGTCCTGCGCGGGGAGCCTTTTACTTATCAGATCAAATTCGATATCAGGGACTTATTGCTAACATTGGATTACGATTGGAGTACTGGTTTCCAGGCGCGTATGTCGATAATTTTATTGACGATGAGCGCTCACCGATTCCGACTGCAATACGAGAAGCCTACCTCGACGAAACGTATAGTCTTTTTGGAAGCCGGTTCAAAATGCGATTATTGCCACGTGTAAATGTGTCATTTCCTGTACGTGAGAACATGGTTATGTACTTTAACTACTCTCACAAGAGCAAGCTTCCACATCCGACGTATATCTATGCCGGATTGGATCCATTCTACCAGGATCGTTCGTTTTTGTCGAACCTTGGTAATCCGAACTTAGATCCGGAAGTCGATATTTCATATGAAATTGGATTTCGATATCAGTTGTCATCTAACGATGCTTTCAACTTTACTGCATTCTGGAGTGATAAGTACGATTTCATCACGTCTGAAAGAATCATTGTACAAGATGCAACGGGACGCGATACAGAACGATCTTTCCGCGTGAACGGAGACTTCGCGAGGGTACGAGGTCTTGAGGCGTCATACATCAAGCGATATAGTCACTTTCTTCAGAGTACCATCAACGCGACGTACTCCAGAGCAGAAGGTTTGAGCTCAACATCGAACGATGCATTGAGAAACATTATCTCTGGTGGACAGGATGTCGGTAATAACATCGAAACGCCGCTAGCTTGGGATCGACCATTTGATGTTAAGGCCAGTATGATATTTACCTGGGACAGACGAAATGATCCGTTATTTGGATTACGACCACTGAACCAGTTTGCTGTGTATTTCTCGGGAACCTTCCGAAGTGGAATTCGATACACACCGATGACTTTCCGGGGTAACGAGCGAAATCCGATAACAGGTGAAGAAAACTGGAGCCCAATTTACGAGTCAGTTCAGGATCCTACGCAGCGTTTTTCTGCCGTTGGAGAGCCTTGGCTAATGTTCGACTTGAACATTCAGCGCTGGTTCAGTATCGGCAACACTCGACTAATGGCAACCCTTGAGATTACCAATCTGTTCAACAACAAGAATGCAGCAATTATCAATCCGGTAACTGGAAAGGCATACAGAACAGATTATCCATCCACTCAATCTGAGTTGGTTGCACTTAGAAACGATAGATCTTTTGATGTACCTTCGAATATTCGAGACCCAAGGTACCAGGATCCGCGCGACAACAACTTACCAGCTTATTTGAACCCCGCTAATTTCCTTGAGCAACGTCATATCATGCTCGGTATTGGTATAAATTTCTGATGTATTTAATAATGCAGAACAAACGATTAACAACAATAGCTAAGGTGGGACTTCTTCTCATTTTGGGAATGCTGATGAGTGCTGAAACAATTCTAGCTCAACGCTCCATTATTCCAAGTTTGGGAGGGTCACGATCTGGAACATCAGGATTTCAGTACCTTAAAATTAATGTCGATGCCCGATCGTCGGCCATGGGTGGTTCAAACATTGCCGCGGCCAGTGATGTTTCGGCATTGTATTTGAATCCGGCAATGGCTGTGCAACGCACCGGAAATCAATTCTATGTCGGTCATACGGCTTACTTCGCTGATATCTCCATGAATTATGCCGGGTATATTCACCGCTATCGCAACTTTGCATTTGGCGGAGCATTAACGTATCTGGATTCAGGGGCGATGGAGGAAACTACCGAGTTCGATCCATTCGGCACAGGACGCACATTCCGTACCATCCACATGGCTGCGAGTTTAACCATGGCTCAGGAACTCACAAACCTGTTCAGTTATGGTGTCTCAGTGAAGTATCTGGACGAGCGAATCGAAGAAATTCAAACACAAACCGTGGTCTTTGATATCGGTTTCTTCTATCGCGTAGGAGATACAGGTCTGCAGTTCGCAATCGGTCTTAACAACTTCGGCTTTGACGCCACTCCGACCGGAGAAACAAGTCGTACAACGCTCGACGGCGTAGTTATAGAAACCGATTTTGAGAGTATATCACCTCCGACTACATTCTCTATTGGGACAGCCTACGATGCTTACAGAAACGAGAACTTCTCTGTTCTGGTAACCGGTGCCGTAATTAATCCGAGTGATAATGCCGAGCGCTTCGCATTGGGCACCGAATTTGGCTACATGGATATGTTTTATACCAGATTGGGTTACGAGTTTGGTGTTGTGGAAGCTAGTTTGCCAAGTTTTGGGGTGGGTTTCAACTTGCCCGTTCTAAACTATGGCCTCGGTGTTGACTATGGCTTCTCTACCCGTGACCGACTTGGATCACTTCACAGAATCGCTCTGAAATTTAATTTCTGATATATGTTTAATTCCCGAAAAAGTACTTATTTGATTCTGATTTCAGCTGTATTGTTCTCATACGGTTGTGCTGAAATGTTTGGAACCAAAAGTGACGATGTTACCGACGATATTTTTGAACAAGGTCGTCAAGATCCGAATCTAATTCTTGATGAAGTAGGCTATGCTGCACTTCTGCCTTTTTGGTCTGATTTCGATCGTCCAACAGATGTGTTTGTTGGATATGACGAACTCGTTTATGTGACCGATGCCAATGGTTTGCACGTGCTCGACAGGGCAGGGCGACGATCTCGGGATGTGATTCCGATGAGAGGTGCTGTTGCCGTAGTTCAAGATAGATTATTGAACGTGTACGTGGCCGCCAGAAAAGATACAATCATTACAGCGGTTGATCCTGATATCACTTGGGATCTTGCCGCCGTCTACAAAATACGAAATGCCAATGGAGCGGGTCCACTACAAACAGTGCAGACGTTGATTCACCCATTTAACGATGCGTCTCGAGCTGTATCCACTACGAACCTTCGTTTCCGATTAGACCGAAACCGCCAGGATAACGACGAACTTGTTGAAATTACAGGTCTAACAGTTTTGGCAAATAACGATTTACTTATATCTCGTAAAGGCCCCCGTAATATAACCGGAGTTGGTATGGCACCCGATAACACAGTGTTGGTTTACACCAGCATTCGTGATAGTCAGGGGCAGCGCACCGGACAAATGCGTAATTCTACACAGATCAGAAACTTAAATCCGAATAATCCTTCGTTGTTAAGCGGACTCGGACTTAATGATATAACCTCATTTGTTGCACCACCGCAACGTGAGAACATGTCTGGAAGTCAAAGCTTCTTAATTGCTCAGGGACTTCAAAATGTGAGCATTCCATTTCGTGTGTTATGGGTTGATGCAGTTGATACACCTGATGGTCTTGAATATCGGTCTAATGGTCAGCTTTTAAACCGCGACACCACTCGAGCCGATTCATTTCTTTATGGCGAGTTTCGATTTGAAAATCCCACAGGAATTGCGTTTTCTGCTGATGCCCGTGGTCACATTTTTGTGGTTGATGCGGCGAAAGATAGTTTGTTTCTATTTCAGTCTAACGGATTGGAAGGAGTAACTCCGCCGCCAGGTTCAAATCAGACCAAGGCAGTAAACGTATCATTTGGTGGTACAGGAAACGGACCAAGACAATTTAACAATCCGAGCAGTGTCGCTTACTTCCGACAAATCGTGTATGTTGCCGATACAGACAATAACCGAATATCACGATACAAACTGAATACAGATTTCGAATGAGTCATTGAAATCCAATCGGGATTTCAAAACAGCACACTGGTTTGATGTCAAGACTAGTGGGGAATTCCATATACGTAGTCAGGATAGCTGCTTAGTACTAAGCACTCATGCAGGTATCTCTAAACTACACCGTTCAATGTAAAATGGCTGGAAGCATTTAAGTTTCCAGCCATTTTTAATTTATGGAAGTTTGAGTAGTGTTCCGGCGCGGATCGTTTCGTCCATGCCCACCTGATTTATGATTGCCAAATCATAGGCATCAATTCCATCTGGCAAAGTGGAGGGAATAAACGTAGAAAATGCAGCGGTTCGGGGAGCTTCTACAATTCTGATTCGAGCTGGTTGAATGGATAAAATGTTTCTGTCTGTCACAGTATTGAACCCGTTAGCCGTGTTTTGGAAATGTCCACTTATTTCATCAGCTTTCGCCTGTGTTGTGTACGACAGAAATCTATAAACTAAATCTTTGTGTTCAATACCAGTTACATTCAGTACCAGTGTGTTATTTCCATCTACAATAGTTCCGGTTAAATTGTATGCACTCAAGCCATTAATCGACTTTTGATTGCGGGAAGTAACATTTACTTGTTCCAGATTTCCAATTTGATCGACAGCTTCAGCGGCTGATCCAACACCAGGCACGTTGAAAATTGTAACAGCTGACTGGTCACCGTTTACTAAAATGACTTCAGACTTCTCGTTAATAACAGTCCACCCTGATGGAACTGGAAACTGAAATTCCAATTCAGGATGGTAGAAGACATCGTTTCGAGTGAATCCCTCACGTGGATTTTCTCCCATAACCATTCCTTCAATGGCTTTATAAAACTCACGTTGATTGACAATAGTCTGCGAAAAACCCTTTTCTGCCCAACCTGCTGCGCTGTTAACTATATCGATTTCGCGTTCACCCGGATCGGGGTGAGAAGACAGGTGATTCGGTATGTTGTGTCCCGCTTTGTCTGAAATTCGTTTCAGTGCGGTAAAGAATGCGGCTCCTTCATCTGCTTTGTAACCTGCTTTTGCAGCATATTCTACTCCTAATTTATCAGATTCTCGCTCCGCATCACGCGAGTAACTTAGAAAAACGAGCTGTGCCGCAGATCCACCAAGACCGATAATCTCCTGACCTGGGATCCCAAGAATCTCCTGACCCAAAACTGCCGTACCAATCAACAGAATTTGTCCAGCTTGCTGACGAAGAGCCTGTTGTGAGGCGTGCCGAGCTGCAACGTGTGCAATTTCATGACCAATAACCATCGCGAGTTGTGCTTCACTCGTCATATGAGTAAGCAAACCTCTTGTTACATAGTTGTAACCACCTGGTAGGGCGAATGCATTCACAACCGGACTATCCAAAACACGAAAAGTAAACTCAGTGTTTTTGTATTGATTTCTGGTCGTTTCCCGGCGCATATGGCTTACATCCAACACTTTCTTGCCGATTCCGGTGATGTACCTACTGAGGTTTTCATCGTCATAGACACCGTAGTAATCGATGATTTGTCCGTCGGCTTCCTTGCCAAGTTGCACTTCCTGTTGCCATGAATAGGCATAAGCTCTCCGGCTGTCAGAAACAGGACTATGCTGGACAGACATACAAGCACTAGCAGTAATTAAGGTGGCAGCAATTAATGCAGATGAGGTAAACTTTAAAGACATATTGGTATGGTTTAGTATAAATAGCTTAAAACAAAATACTCACATTCTTCTTGGTTTACCAATAACGGCAAACGAAGATGTGATATCTGTAATCTGTAGCGATTTGTGCGTGGATAACTCGTGGAAAAGTAAATTTTGTTAGCAGCTGATCATCCCGTAATATTGTTATGTTCTTTGAAAGCAACGAGCTTCGGTTCCTAATCTAGGATTAATAGGGAACCCCGTGAAAATCGGGGACTGTACCCGCAACTGTAAATTCGAACCAACATGTAGCACCCACCTTTTGCCACTGTCTGAAATGTCAGGCGGGAAGGCCGGCTGCATGTCGAATTAGTCAGGAGACCTGCCGACAATACTCGTAACTGCGAACTTTCGGGATTAAAAGTTCACGCGGAATCTACTATGAAAATTATCTTTTTTATCATCCTGATCTGGGTGTGGAATAGCTGTATACCTGAAACGGTATCTGCTCATAACCCTATCAATTCTTACCATCAGCCAGCCGACACACTTCAGCTACCCGATATTGTTATATCTGCAAATCGGTTTGAATTGAGCGACAAGGAACGATCCTCTGCTGTTCAAAGGCTAAGACCTTCAGAAACGGTCTGGCGTACGGCTCTTTCAGCAGGAAGCTTAATCGAAAAGTCGAGCATCGCCAATGTTCGTGGATACGGTCCAGGGGCATTACAAACCGTTTCCATTCAAGGATTTAGCGGGTCTCAGTTGAATGTACACTGGGGGGATATGAGTTTGAATCACGCCATGGTCGGACTCGTGGATCTATCTCTGTACCCAGCAATTCTCATTGATGAACTCGTTATCAATACGAATCAGGGGAGTAGCGAATATGGTGCCCATGCACTTGGCGGAGTTATACTTCTTGAACAAAATCCATTCTCAGAAGAGCGTCAGACTCTAAGACTTGAGGCCGGCTCATACGGATCTCAATCAGTGCAAATGAGGTATCAGTTGCCTGTTGGTAATCTGAGGGTCGATGTTGCCGGTGTTTTGCAACAACAAGATAACGACTACACCTACGACGATGTTACGTCAAATCCGGTTGAAACCCGACGTCGTCGTAACGCAGATAAGTCGCTAAACAGTCTGCTTGGGACCATTTCGTACGCTACTTCGAACTCTGCTCATGAAACCCGATTTTGGCTTACCGATGTGAAATCTGGTGTGCCTGGGAATATTATCGCACCCAATTACGGATCAAGGCAAAACGACGGCATTCTGCGTGGAATGCACAAGTACAGCAGGGTCATTAATAACCAATGGCACGGAAGTTTAAGTCTAACCGCATCCAGACATCAACTCGATTTCTTCGATCCATCGACTAATCTTGAAAGCTTAAGCAAGTCCCATCATGTAGGGCTTAGAACCGGCGCACGGTATTTACACACACCAAACGCCCAGCTCAGAATGAGTGCCTCTCATAATTACGGATGGATTCGAACTAGTGAATACGAAGCCCCAGATCGACATCACACAGTTTTTCAATTAAATGGTTATCTGAAAACCAGTTTAGACTTAGGGATATTTCCATCCATGCGAATCGACAGATACTCCGATTTCGGAAGCGCGGTTTCGGCTTCGCTCGGGTTAAATCAATCATTGACCGAATCGAGTCGCCTCTTTACCAACATAAATCGAAATTTTGCTCCGCCCACATTCAACGACCTATACTGGCCGGGACTGGGTAACTCAGATTTAGTCCCCGAAGTTGCATTCAAGTTAGACTTCGGATTTGCCTACAGCAAAGATAGCTTCGAAGGGGATGTTCAGATATTTACGAATAGTATTGATAACGGTATTCAGTGGCTCCCAGGCAACAACGGACAATTTCGTCCATCCAACATCAGGTCGGTAAGTAGCACAGGTGCAAGCTTGAATCTACAGTATCGTTTTTCAGTTTTTCAGCTTGCTGGAGGTTATACGTACCTGAATTCCCGGTATAAATCAGAGCGTTTTCCCGGTGACCAGGCCAAAGGAAATCAGCTTTTATATCAGCCGAAACATCGATTTAATGCGCGGGCTACCAGCAGAATTAACAACACCTCATTTATAGCCGATTTCTTCTTCACCGACCGAAGATACACCACCGAAGATAACGGACTCTGGCTCGATCCGCATCAAACAGTTGACCTAAGTCTACAACAACAAATTGAAATTGGCACCTATTCGCTAAGTGCATCGGCATCAATCGAAAATATACTCGACGAAAATTATAGTCAGATTCGATTTTATCCAATGCCCGGCAGATCATTTCATTTTGCCATACAACTAACACGCCGTCCAAACCGCTGATTGCCTCAAATCAGCTGAAACCAAACCCAGAAAAACTTAAAATGATGAACAAACTATACCTATATCTCACGACCTGTTTACTACTAATTAGCGCATGCTCAGAATCGTCTACGAACTCGAATGATTCAGAATCCGGCCAACTTATTATCCTGAATGAGGGAGCTTTTGGTCAGGGAAATGCCAGTCTTACGACATACGATCCTACCACAAGAGAACTCAGACAAAATGCATTTGCTTCGCGGAACTCACCACGATTGCTGGGTGATGTGCTACAAAGTGCCCTCTTACACGATGACGAGCTGTATTTGGTCGTAAACAATAGCAAGAAAATTGAAGTTACAGACGCCAAGACACTTACCTCAAAAAGTACGATTAATTTTCAGGGTGCGGCGAGTCCACGCTACATGGCGATAACCTCAGACGGTAAGGGCTTTGTAACCAGCTTGTTCACCGAATATATTTACGAAGTTGATTTAACAACCGCATCCGTAACCGACAGTATTATGATTGGGGCGGGGTCGGAGGGAATTCTCTACCAAAATGATCGTTTATTCGTGGCCAGAAACCTGAACCTGGACTTCTCAACGGCATCGGGTGTTGCGGTTGTGAACCCTTCAACTGGGGCTGTTGAGTCGGTTCTTGAGACCCTGCCCGGACCACAACGAATGATTTTCGATGGCACTTCAATTTGGGTGAATAACGCAGGTGTTTGGGGAGAGAATAATGGTGGACTAACACAAATTGATCCGGTAAATAAGCGCGTTGCTCAACAAGTCCCGTTCGATGCGTCAACCTCAGGACTCACTTTTAGCCCTGAAACATCGACCCTTTATGTACTTAGCGGCGGAATACAGCGCATGTCTACTTCCTCACCAGACCAACGTACAACTATCAGTGACAGATCATTTTATGCAATAAGTGTGTATCATGATGATGAGGATATTGTGTATGCTTCTGATGCGAAAAACTTTGCACAAAATGGAACGGTATATATGTATAAAAATGATGGTGTTGTTACAGATAGCATCCAGGTTGGCATTGCTCCACGTGATGTGATTTACCTAAAGAACTAACCTCCATTTAATAAACTTATGACCGTCTATCTAAATATCATAAAATCAATAATATATAATGTTTAGCGCCCCGGTCGTGAGTTATTAACAATCTATCCACACATTTTTGATTTGTCATAATTTGTGTCAATCAGTAAGTGTGGAAAAGTTGTTGAAAAGAATAGGTGTAAATCGCTTGCAAGAGTTATATTTTATGCCATCTTTATAGACTACTACGATCCCCCTTAGGGTGCGTGCAAAACGAGCGTCAATACCCTTTTTTACTCAGCGAAAAAATTAGCAGACCATGAAATTTAAGAGACATTACACACAATCAGACTGGAAAACACCATACGATTCACTAACATTTGAATCGCGTAAATCCGAGATTAAGAATCCGGATGGATCACGCGTATTTTTGATGGAAAATGTTCAGGTTCCATCAACCTGGTCGCAGGTAGCTACAGACATCATTGCCCAGAAGTACTTTCGTAAGGCCGGCATCCCGGCTGCATTGAAAAAATCTGTTGAGAAGGGGGTACCAAAATGGCTGCAGGCTTCTGTCGAAGATGAGAAGGCTATGGCGAAGCTTCCAGAATCAGAGCGATATTCTCATGAAATCGATTCGCGCCAGGTTTTCAACCGTTTGGCCGGATGCTGGACCTACTGGGGATACAAACACAATTATTTCAGTTCTGAAGAAGATGCTAAGGTTTTCTATGATGAACTTTGCTTTATGTTGGCAAGTCAGATGGTCGCGCCGAACAGTCCTCAGTGGTTCAATACCGGACTAAACTGGGCATATGGTGTTAACGGTCCCGCCCAAGGCCACTATTACGTCGATGCAAAAACCGGAAAACTACATAAATCCGTCGATTCGTACACCCATCCGCAACCACACGCCTGTTTTATTCAGTCTATTAACGACGATCTCGTGAATGATGGCGGCATTATGGATTTGTGGGTGCGCGAAGCGCGTTTGTTTAAGTACGGATCGGGGACAGGTACAAATTTCTCTGATCTCCGCGGTGAGGGAGAAGTGCTAAGCGGAGGCGGTAAGTCATCAGGACTGATGAGTTTCTTGCGAATTGGCGATCGTGCCGCTGGTGCAATTAAGTCAGGTGGTACAACACGAAGAGCCGCCAAGATGGTTACGCTAGATTTGGACCATCCAGATATCGAAGCCTATATCAATTGGAAAGTCCGCGAAGAAGAAAAGGTTGCTGCGATAGTTGCCGGATCAAAAATGTGCAACGCGCACCTCAAAAAAATCATGCAGCTTTGTCACAAGCCGGTAGAAATTGAAGGCAGATTGTACAACGGTGTTGTTTCCCGCGATCCGAAGAAAAATCGGGAGCTTGCCAAAGCAATTAAAGAAGCCAAACGAGACCAGGTTCCGTTGAATTATGTGGAGCGGGTTGTTCAATTAGCAGCTCAGGGGTATACCGACATCGAGTTCGAAACATACGATACCGATTGGAACTCCGAGGCCTACGCGACTGTCAGTGGTCAGAATTCAAACAACTCCGTTCGGGTTCCAAATTCATTTATGAAAGCCGTTACGGAGGATGCCGACTGGCATCTTTACGGTCGAATCGAAAGACGAAATGCGGGTCTGGAAGGACGTGATCCTAAACCGATGAAAACCACCAAAGCCAGTGAGCTTTGGGACCAAATTGCCTACGCTGCCTGGGCTTGCGCAGATCCCGGAACCCAATACCACGACACCATCAACGAATGGCATACGTGTCCGGAAGATGGACCAATTAAGGCGAGTAATCCTTGTTCGGAGTACATGTTCCTGGATAACACCGCCTGTAACCTTGCATCCCTCAATCTCATTAAATTCTACAACAAAGAAGACTCGAGCTTTGATGTAGAAGGTTTCCGCTATGCAACGCGTCTTTGGACGGTAGTTTTGGAGATTTCCGTGCTTATGGCTCAGTTTCCATCCAAAGAGATTGCAGAGCTCTCATATATTTTCCGAACGCTCGGACTCGGATACGCCAACATCGGAACATTGCTTATGGTACAGGGGATTCCTTACGACAGTAAAGAGGCCATGGCCACCACGGGAGCGATTACTAGTATCATGCACATGACATCCTACGCTACCTCAGCCGAAATGGCAGGTGAGTTAGGCACATTTGAAGGGTACGAGCGGAATAAAGATCACATGTTGCGGGTAATGCGCAATCATAGACGAGCTGCTTACAACGTCGATTCAAACGATTATGAAGGATTAACTGTAAAACCAGTTGGTATTGATCCTGATTTTTGTCCTGAGTACTTGCTTAAGGCCGCTCGTGAAGACGCCGATGTAGCGCTGGAACTTGGCAAGAAACATGGGTATAGAAACGCGCAAGTCACTGTTATTGCTCCAACTGGTACTATCGGATTGGTAATGGATTGTGATACAACCGGCATCGAACCCGATTTCGCACTCGTGAAGTTTAAAAAACTAGCCGGAGGTGGGTATTTCAAAATTATTAACCAGAGTGTACCATTAGCGCTTAAAAATCTTGGCTACGAAGAGAACGAAATCGATGCTATTATCAAGTACGCCAAGGGACACGGAACTCTGGAAGGCTGCCAGGCGATTAACCATCAGCGATTACGAGATGTCGGTTTTAGTGACGAGAAAATTCAAGCAATCGAAGCGGCTCTACCAAGTGCTTTCGAAATCAAATTTGCGTTTAATCAATGGACACTAGGCGAAGATTTTTGTAAGGAATTTCTCGGCATCACCGATGAGCAGCTAAATGACTGGAATTTCGATTTCCTCAAGCATCTCGGTTTTACCCGACGTGAAATCGATGAAACCAACGATTACGTTTGTGGAACTATGACCGTTGAGGGAGCTCCGTTCCTAAAAGACGAGCATCTTCCTGTTTTCGATTGCGCGAACAGATGTGGAAAGAAAGGTACACGTTACATTTCAGCTGCCGGACACATTCGCATGATGGCCGCTGCCCAGCCTTTTATTTCGGGGGCTATATCCAAAACCATTAACCTGCCAAACGAAGCTACGGTCGAAGATTTCAAAGAAGCGTATAAGTTGAGTTGGGAACTGATGACCAAAGCCAACGCTTTGTACCGCGACGGATCGAAATTGAGTCAGCCTCTGAATTCGTCTTCCAGCATTATGGAAGTTCTTGAGGATGAAAACACCGTTGCTGATGAATCCGCAGATCCTGTAACCGCAGAAGCTCAGGATGCAGTTCTTAAAACAGCTGAGCGTATCATCCATAAATATCTAGCCGAACGACGAAAACTTCCAACGCGTCGTGGTGGTTACACTCAAAAGGCCAAAATTGGCGGGCAAAGCGTGTACCTGAGAACCGGAGAGTACAACAACGGTCAGATTGGTGAGATTTTCATCGATATGCATCGTGAAGGTGCTGCCTTCAGAAGTCTGATGAACTGCTTTGCCATCTCGATTTCACTTGGTTTGCAGCACGGTGTTCCTCTTGAGGAGTTTGTCGATGCATTCGTATTTACAAAATTCGAGCCAAGTGGAATGGTCAGTGGAAATCCACATATCAAAATGACGACCTCTGTAATTGACTACATTTTCAGAGAACTTGCTGTTACGTATATGGGGCGGCACGATTTAGCACATGTAGGACCAGAAGAAATTCTACAACGAACACTTCGTCCGACTGACAATACCTCGGAGGTAGTTGGTTCAAATCTACAAGCTAAACTTCAACCAGAAGCGAAAGCACCAGTTTCTTCTAATGTGTCACCAACACCCGCGGTGATTAAGAATATTGAATTAAGAACAGCTGAAGATACCTCAGCTACCGCCAATAGCGAACAACAAGTTGGTTCGTTTGAGCAGAAATATAATCAGGCGCGTCAGATGGGTTACACCGGAGATATCTGTAACGAATGTGGCAGCATGACGCTGGTTCGTAACGGAACGTGTCTGAAATGTAATACTTGCGGATCGACCAGTGGTTGCTCCTGATAAATTCGAATCTTCGCTCTGAGTTGTCAGGTGCGAAGAGGGTAACTTGTGATTACTCCCGAAAATCCAGATAGTTGTTGTGATGAGCTAATCAAAACGTTCTGCCGTAATACCTTCGGGTATTACGTGTAGGAGCGTGGAAAATTCGTTCAGAGCGACTTATAACATAAAAAAAGCCCGAAGTGAGAATACTCGCTCCGGGCTTTTTTTATAAACTCAGAAAGAATTAGTCCATCGATTTTTCATTCTCTTCAGAAATCCGACGGAAAGCCAGGTACTCTTCAGGACTCAAATCAGCGAACATGTAGTTCAGCGGGTCTACTGCACGCCCATCACGAATTACTTCATAATGTAAATGCGGACCCTCAACCACACCCGTATCGCCAGTGTAACCGATAATGTCACCGCGTTGAACACGTCTTCCTACCCGAACACCCTGTTCGATAGAAGATAAGTGGGCATACAATGACTCAAATCCATATCCGTGATCTATCTTAATGGTGATCCCATAAGTTCCGTTTCTTCCAGCAAGCGAAACCTGTCCGTCGCCGGTTGCATAAATAGGTGTACCGATTCTAGCCCGGAAATCTACACCATCATGAGGTCTGCGAAATCGATAGACAGGATGCATTCTCAAACCAAAACCACTGGTAATAATACTATTTATTGGTCTGATAGCAGGAATATGTCTCATTTTATCCTGATTCTCATTGTAATAATGCTTTATTTCGTCAAAACTAAGCTTTTGGATATTCACACGGCGTTCGAGACTTTCCAGATTGGTGAGTGTCCATTTCATGAGTTCAGAGGTTTCAGCCTGATAAACATCTAAACGGGAGTGCACATCAGCACCACCTGTGCCGGCTAAACGTTCGTCGTAACTGAGCGGTTCTAGACCTAAAACTGTGCGATATAGTTCGTTATCGTTTTCTGCAAGACGGGTAATTTGCTCGTCGAGTGTAACAATTGTGGTCTTAGTACGCTGCAACTGGGAGAGAAGCTCTTTGTTTTCTGCTTTGAGCGCAATTTCAGCTGGGGTACCTGCATAAGCAGACATCAATGCTATAACAATGCCGGTAACGACAATGCCATACAGCAAAAGCTGTGCAGATGTGTGAATGAATCGGTCTAGTGAGTTGTATTCAATAGGAACAAATTTGCATTCGTTCTTATCGTAGTAAAAGAAAGTACTCAAATCGTTTGGAGCTGTAAAATTACTTCTATTGCAAACTCAGAAAAGTTACGAATTATACTATTACAATAAAAATATTGAAGCGCGTATAAGTGTATAAATAACAACAGATTGTTAAACTGATTTCAAATTTACTCTAAGTCTCCTTCAAAATAATCGACAACTCTTCCGGGTTTTCTTCTTTCGGCTGATTTCTGAGCGATTCTCTTATTGATTTTTTCTTGTAATGCAACGGCTGCATCGTACCCATAATGCTGGAGCAAATGATTCATAGCAATCACCTCAGCGATAACAGTAATGTTTTTTCCGGGAGTAATAGGCAGACGAATCAACGGTATATTTACATCTAAAACGGACACAGTTTCTTTGTCCAGACCAGTGCGATTAATTTTTGTGTTTTTCTCCCAGAAACTAAGTTCTACCACCACTTCGAGCCGCTTTTGATATCTAACAGACCGGATTCCGAACATGGACATCACGTCCACGATTCCTAGTCCGCGAATTTCCATGAAATGCTTATTCATGTCGGTTGAGGCCGCAATCAGAATGTTGTTTTTCTTGGTCAGGACTACGACGTCGTCGGCCACGAGCCGGTGCCCACGCTCTACCAAATCCAGCGCTACCTCACTTTTTCCAATTCCTGATTTACCGGATATCAAAATTCCGATTCCGTACACATCCACCATAGACCCATGAACAACAGTTTGCGACGCAAATTGGTCCTCTAGAAAATCTCTGAGGATGAACATGAATTTGGTTGTTTCGACCTCCGTTTTGAAAACTGGAATGCTTTGTTTTCGGGCTAAATCCAGCAGATATTTTGGTAATG
>JAIUMT010000032.1 GCA_022565415.1 Balneolales bacterium
GGGTTGGCATGGTGAGATCGTGAATCAAGAGATTGTTAACCCAGTTCTGATTGGTACTTAATTGAAAGTACAGTGGGTCGCCGTAAAGTCCGGAAAGCGCAGCGTTCACACCAATAGATGGTCTGCCATACACATCCGCGATGGTTGCATTTGCCATAGAAAGTGTGCGGGTATCGAACGTTGGTCCGGGAATCACACCTGAATCCTGTGCCTGTGCTGTTGCAGGAATTTGACAGAGCAACATCACAAACAAGGCGCAGAATGCAAAGCGTTGATTAATAGTGGGTATAGATTTTTTCATATTAGCCGAAGATTCTAAAAATTCCGAATAGGATGATGACGTCGCGCAGGAAGTCTGACATTTCACGAACTACATTTTCTTGTCGAGGCACATAAACGATGTCGCCGGGTTGAACAAGAATGGTTGGGGAGTTCATTTGTCCGCTTTCCAAATAGCTGAGAAGGTCGAGGGTTACATACGCCTCCGGACCAATCTGGCGATACAGCTTCACTTTTTTGAGGTTCGCATCTTCTGTGAAACCGCCTGCGGTTGAAATTATCCTGAAGATTGAGGTTTGGTCTACGACCGGATAGTTGTCGGGGCGGGCAACATAACCGAGAACAGAAACAATCAGCGTATCGGTGTTTCGAATCGAGATTGTAAGATTGATATCGTCTCGGATGTATTCTGCTAGCTTACCCTCAAGAACTCGTCTGAGTTCGGCCTGGGTTAGACCAACGACGACAACTTCTCCAACAAGTGGTATCGCGATGGTTCCGAGCCTTGATACTGTAGTAAGCGTATTAAAGCTGGGTTGCTCCCACACCAGAATCTCCAATTCGTCGCCCGGACGAATTACATAAAGAGACTCAGATCCTAGTGGTTGCGTACGAGGGGAGATCGTCTCTGATCGAGAAGTATCCGCAGGAAGCGCACGTGACGAAGAACACGCTTGTGTCATTATCATCAGAACGATAATGAGAGGATACAAAAAATAGGGGTTTAGTTTGATTGTCATAGAATTTCAAAGCCTTCAGATATTTTTAAAGTTTTGTGGACTGCCTTAACCGAACACAACAAACATGCCAAACTAAATTCGGCCCACAAAAAACAGCCGCTAAACATCTAATATTATTACCGATAGAAAGATATAATGCACGATGTGCTGAGAGTGACCAAACCCTACCACAAACTTGATAGGGTAGTAAATACACATAGCTTAATTGCTTTGGGTAAATACGATGCAGTTTGAGAAATTCGGAACTACCTAGCGGGCTTCGCAAAAATTAATAACTGCCCAAAAACGCGATCTATGCGTCGTTTCGGGCACATCTATAGAATAACACACACGTTACTTTTCAATGTTGGCATAGTAATTGTGTATCGATTAGAACAAATCAAGTTTACCCTAATAAATCCATGTAGGACTATATTTATGTATGAAATTAAAGATGTAGCGCAGGACTTAAAAGCATCAGCTAAGCGTCGACGCTGGTTGTTGATTTTAACGCCCATCTTGTTTTTAGGTGCTGCCGCACTGGCTCTATATTTTATAGAACCGAAGTATCAGTCGACCACAACTATTCTGGTCCAGAAAGACGAGACCTTAAACCCGTTGGTGTTATATGAAATTGCAGTTCACATAGCCTCAGAAGATAGAATTCAGTCGCTAAATGAAATTATCTACAGTCGTTCAACAATTGAGCTACTGATTGATAGCCTGAAATTAGATCGAGATGTGAAGAATGAAGCTGAAAGACAATTATTAATAGCCCATACTCAGAAGAACATTGGCACACGGGTGAGGGCAACCGATGCCTTCGAAATCAGTTTTTACGATACAGATCCAGTGCGAGCTAAAAATGGGGTTGAGTTGCTAACCAACCACTTTATCAACTCAAAACTCAGGATGGAATCGCGCCGACACGAAGAGACTGTCGAATTCTTCAGCAATAAATTAGCCGAACTCGAAACCATTGTAGACAATCAGCGAAATCAGACCGTTTCAATAACATCAGATCGTATGCGCGAAATGCCAAGTAATTCAGATGTGTTGCAAGATCGTTTGCAGGGAATCGAAGCTCAACTTGATGGCATAGAATGGCGTCTTTTACAAGAAGATGAGAAGTTGGCAGCTTTGAAAGCCTTTCAAAATGAACCTGATGTAAATATTGGAATTCGGCATTTGTATAAACTCCCCTTATCTGATATGCAGTTTGGTCGGGAGTTACTTCTACTGCTTAACGAATATGACAATCTTCGGCAGCAATTCACCGAAAGTTATCCGCGCCTAAGAGGTTTGGCAGTTCAGATTATCCAGGTCGCCGATCGTATGCCACCTACCATAACTACCAATATTGCTCGCCTCAACTCACAAAAACAAGAGCTTAATCTTCAGAAACAGCGGGTTGTTGGAGATATGCAGCAATTTTTTGTGGCAACACAGCGCGCAAGTTCGCAAGAATCTGATTTCAGTATATATGAGGGATTACAAGCAGACATGCGGGTAAAATTAGAGCAGGCAAAAATGACCCGAGATATTGGGATGCGGGCAGCAGATCAATTCATGGTTATTGATGCAGCGATTGTTCCGGAGAGTCCAGTTTCCCCTAAAATACCACTCATCTTGGGTATCGGACTGATGGTCGGAATTATTATGGGAATTGTGGCGAGTGCCGTGGCAGAGGCCATGGATACAACGGTACGCGATGTAGAAGACATGCCCTACAATAAACCAATCATTGCCTATATATCTCGCGATTAAAAAGTAAATATTCCATGAGCAATCAAGAATTATTCCAAGCAAAAGAGAGCAAAGCTCTCGAAATAAAAAAGGGTGGTCAAGTAACGAAACCACTCGATTTACTACCGGTTCACATATCAGCCGATAGTTTAAATAGAATTGATCGTAAAATTATTGCGACGAAGTATTACAACAGCTTCAATTTTTCCAAACTCGCCGACACGTTCAACGATTCTACGAGAGTGATCGGCATTACAAGTGCGAACAGAAGTGATGGAAAAACCCTGGTAGCATCGAATATGGCCGTTTCACTGGCGAGTGGCTATAAACAGAAAACGTTATTGATAGATATGAACTTCAAAAACCCGCAACTGCATAGGGTTTTTGGAACATCTCAAATTCCAGGTATGGCAGAAGCTATTGCTAATGAGGAAGTTAGAGTTGTCCCCACAAGTATTAAAAATCTGTACTTGATGACAGCGGGCAACAGTAATCTCACGCCCGGCATCGACCAGACTATCCTGATAAGACAAATCCTATTGTCACTCAAAAAGGAGTTCAGCTTTGTAATTATCGATATGGGGGCAATTTACCCGATTGAAAATTTCCCCATTCACTTCATAAATGAGATCGATGGTCTCATTGGCGTGGTCAATTGCAGAAAAACCAAAAAAGCAGACTACAAGCGCATTTTCAAAAACCTGGATGAATCACAATTCATCGCTTACGTCTTTAACCAAGTCGACAAATCATGACCATTCTACTTGGAATCATAGGTTTTCACTTTCTGGTGATGATTAGAGCAAAGCTAAAAGTCTATGATCGTCCACCTTATATAACAACATTCATCCTCACTGCTATAATGGTGGCCTACGTTGTTTTTATGCTTTACCGGATGGAGCCACCCGTAAATTTATTACACTAAGCTATGAATCACACGCTAACTGATTCGGTTTATCAAAAAACCATCCTCACTCCGCTGGGACTTGATCAGGATAACTCACTCATTCTGTGGCTACTGATGCTTTTTGCATCTATGCTAGCGGGCGGATTGTACATTTTCGATGGAAATATCGCTCTCGTTACTGGAATACTGTACTTCTCGGTTGTACTGCTCCTTAGTCTTTTTCGAATTGATTTCAGTTTATACCTGTTCGTCTTTACCGTATTGCTATTTGAACAGTTTGCCATTCCAGGGTTTCCAACAATCACCCGCGAAATTTACTTTTTCAACAATCTGAAAGAAATCAGTTACGTCCCATTTTTCAATGCCGGAGTAGTTAGTCCATTTGAGATACACGTCCTGTTTATCACGTTCGGACTTTTCCTGCATATTACTATGCGCAGAAGTTTTGCTCTAAAACCCATAACTGTTTGGGCTAGTTTCTTGTTCTTTTTCGCCTGTTTCGTTCTGGCATTCCTGAATGGAATTCGTGGTGGTGGCGATTTCCTCGTGGCGCTGTGGGAAATACGCGCCCTGTTCTATTTTTGCCTGATGTACCTGATTGTTCCCCAAATACTTAACACAAAAAAGCAGCTAAACATACTGATTTGGGTCCTAATTGTCGGTATTACAATCAAAGCATTGCAAGGAGTTTATCGCTTCGTAGATATGGGATTCACAACCGGAGGATTTGCGGTACTCACGAATCATGAAGATCCGGTTTTCATAGTTACCCTTTTCGCGCTTCTAATTGGTTTTTTAATTTTCAAAACCGGTGATAAACAGAAGATGTTCCTTCTAATATCACTCATATTTCTTATTGTCGGATTCTATGTCGCACAACGGCGAGCTACATATGGTTCATTAATCGTGGTGATATCAGCTGTAATTATATTGCTACCCACCATCAAACGAAACCAGTTCCTCAAGTATTTCCTGCCCGTGTTGGCCCTGCTTTTTGTGTATGGATTTGTCTTCTGGAATGATGTTTCCAGTTCTGTAGGGCGTCCCGCTCAAATGATTAAATCTGCCTTTGTAGAGCCTGATCACAGAACCAACTTCAGCGACTATTCATCAAATTTGTACCGAGACAATGAGAATTACAATCTTGCCCAAACCGTGGTGAATAATACTGCCATAGGAACCGGGTTCGGTAAGCGGTACGATCAACCAATTCCACTAATCGACATACGATTCACATTACGCGATTACATCCCCCATAATCAGATTTACTGGGTAATTGCAAAAATGGGAGCTATCGGATTCTTTGCATTCTGGTTCTTTTTCAACAGCTTTGTTGCAAAGGGAACCCAGGTTTTTACACGCCTCGAAGATCCGTACCTGAAGGCGGTTACTCTGTTTATTCTTATCGCCGTGATCAACCAAATGGTCGTGTCATTTTTTGACCTTCAACTAACCTACTACAGGACTATGATCTATCTGGGATGTCTAATGGGGCTTCTTCCAGTTATAATTCAAATAGACGCAGAGCAAAACGCGGAAGCCGAATCAAAGCCTGAGGTTGTATGAGTAACCAGAGCACAAAATCAGAGATCGGCATTTCTGTGGCACAAAACATGTCTGTGATGTTCGGCGCTCAGATTGTCACCTGGGGAACCAGCTTCGCCTTGCTCTATTTTCTGCCACGATATCTGGGTCCGGAGGATTTCGGTCGGCTATACCTGGCCCTATCCATTAAAATGATTCTCGGACTTTTTATCGATTTTGGTGGCAATTACCTCATTCCTAAGGAAGTCGCCCTATCACATCAAAAAGGCGAGCAAATTTTGAGCAGCTATCTGCTAATTCGAGTCGCACTATGGGTCTTGTCTATTGGCTTGATTTTGCTATTCTCGAACCTACTCGGCTATTCCCAGCACGTGCACATCCTTATACTTATTCTGATTGTTGCAAAACTTTGGGAAGGTGGCACAACAGCCCTAAACGCCTATTTTGAGGGTATCGAAAAGATGGAATACCCCTCCATCGGTAAAATTGTTGAGAAAGTTTTTGTTGCTGTTTTTGCGATTATCGCTTTGTTACTCGGCGCCGATTCCATCGGGGTTGCCGTGGTAATGACACTTGGAGCACTGGTAAATTTGGTCGTTATCTATATTTTTTCGAGAAGGGTGATTCGAATTCAATACAAATTTGATCCCAAGTTCTTCTCTCTTTTTAGGTCGGGAATGCCATTCTTTCTTTTTTCGCTCTTCTCGGTGATTTACTATCGCATTGATGCCGTTATGCTTGCATCTTTAACAACGGAAGAAGTAACAGGGTGGTATGGCGGAGCATTTCGCTTTTTTGATATCATCATGGTACTGCCTTTGCTCTATAAAACAGCCATTTTCCCCGTTTTTTCGAAACTTTGGGACAACACAAAAGGCGTTCTGGAAAGCACCGTTGGGCACAGCATTCGACTCATGATTATTCTCGGAATTCCAACAGCTACCCTCATTTTTATCTTCTCCGAGTCGATAATCCAGTTCTTTATGGGCACCGAAGCCTATGGTCCATCCATCATCATACTTAAAATTTTCGCCCTCAGTATACCATTCATCTACATCGATATTATTCTTGGTAGTGCCCTTATGGGAGCCGCAAACAAACAAAAAGCATGGGCAATAATCGGACTAATTGCCATTATCGTTAATGTTTCGGCCAATTATATTCTTATTCCCTACACACAGCTACTCTACCTAAATGGCGGCATCGGCGCAGCTGTAGCCACTTTGATTACGGAAATTTTCGTAATGATTCTGGCAATATATCTGGTTCCCAAGACATACCTACAAACGTTCAGAAGCTCTTATATACTGAAGCCATTATTCGCCACAATCTTAATGGTTGTTCCGGTATTTCTACTTCTCACATTCACCAATATATACTGGTTGATTGTGCTGTTTCTGGCTTCTGTAATCTATGTGTTCCTCCTGTTTATGCTAAAAACGTTCGACAAAGTTGAACTAAGAATGATTACCACCTTTATCTCGCAAAGTCGCCAAAATTTACTAACGCACATTAAATTCATCTAAAATGAAAGTTCTATATTTGATACCATACAGTCCGGCAAATCCTACTTTTGGTGGTGCATTGCGAATTTTCCACCTGTTATCGCATTTGCACAAAAATCATGATGTTACCGTCGCCGGATTCAGCTCTGCTGAAGAGGAAACGGCTTTGATTGATCATTTCCCACGGCTCGCTGGCAAAACACACTTTGTTGATCATCCATACACAGAAAGATTCTTGCGATGGAGCCTGATTAAGTCACTTTTTACCGTTCACAGCCACTGGCATCAATCCACGCGTTCGAAGGAGTTTCAGCAAAGACTGAATCAGCTTCTGAAAAATGAGAAGTTCGACGTGATTCAAAGCGAGTTTCCAGTTATGGCGATGTTCAATTATGGAACCTCAGCGGTGAAGGTTGTCGATGCCCATAATGTTGAATACGACAACTTCAAACGCATGGCTAAGGTAAAGAATCCAATAAGAAAACTATTCTTCCACCTCGAAGCTTATAAATTTCGCCGAGAGGAAATCGCTGTTTGCGCCAAGCAGGATGGCCTGCTGGTTACCAGTGAACGCGATATCTCCGTTTTCAATCAAACCGTTCCTAAAGTTCAGAAGTACCTCATTCCAAACGGAGTCGACACCAACTACTTCCGCCCATTTAAAACCAAACCGGATCCTCATTCTATGGTTTTTGTTGGTATGATGAAGTATGTGCCGAATCACGACGGCATTAACTACTTCCTGGATGAGGTTTTTCCAAAGATTCTGGAGAAAACTCCAGATGCCACCATTACCATTGTTGGTAAAAATCCGCCCCAATCGATACTGAACAGGGCAAATAAGAATATTATCGTCACCGGATTTGTAGAAGATACCCGTCCGTACATCGAAAAATCGGCTGTGTATGTCGTGCCACTGCGAATGGGCGGCGGAACCAGACTAAAAATTATGGAGGCGATGGCTGTCAAGAAACCGATTGTTTCTACATCCATCGGATGCGAAGGTATCGACGTTGTGCATGGTAAATCCATTTTAATAGCCGATAGTCCCGATGATTTTGCGAATCGAGTTCTGCAGCTTTTTCAAGAGCCGGAACTCACCAACGAATTAACAAAAGGCGGATATGAACTAGTCGAACACCGATACAAATGGGAAAGCATTGGCGATCAAATGGATCAAGCCTATCAGGAATTAACCCATTTAAAGGTAGCCCAAGCTGCAAGCAACGGATACTCGGATAACGATGTAGAAGCTATTGATCGGTGGAATAACGAAAGCAACAGTGTTAATGATGCACTCCAAATCCAGAAGGGTTACTAATGCAACAGGAAGCCACATTTGTAAAAGACAATAAACCAATTGCAACGATACATCGATTTCAAAGTCGAACGTTATCGTTGGAAATACATACCGATGAACGTGTGTTCTCTAAGCTTTCGTCCGATTGGGCGACTCTGGTTCGCACATCAAATCAATTAGTTTGTATGACGCCGGAATGGGCTTACCAATGGTGGAAACATTTAGGCAGAAATAAAAATCGGTCACTGTTTATCGTAACTGTCTATGACAGGCAAAATCTGGTGGCCATTTTTCCATTCTACAAGGGAATTACCCAGGTGGGTGGAATCATACTCCAAAAACGCCTTCAACTTATCGGAAGCGGCGGCAATCCTAGTGAAACATTCGGATTTTCTGATGATTACGGCATTAGTGATTTCCTTGACATTATTGTACATCCCGATTACAGCAAACGAATTGCTGAGATATTTGTGAATTTCTTGCAATCGCCCGAGTTATCAGACTTTCAGATCACTTTTCATCAGGCCCGGGACGACAGCTACATCATGCAAAAGATACATCCGGTGCTGAATTCCACTCCACGTAAAGTAACGACCCAGCTCTCAGACGAATGTTATTATGTAGACCTTGATGAGCATCAGCATTTCGAGGGATTTGTTCAAAGTGCGAAAGCGAACGCTAGACGTCGATTCAGGCAGAGCTTAAGGGCGTGCGAACCCGGAAATGAATACATCATTGAAGAGCCTACGGGTCCCGATGATGTTGAACGAATGATTAACAAACTAATTCAGCTGCATCAGCATCGATGGAACAAACGCGGTTATCCCGGTGCATTTCAGGATGAACGTTTCGTGAGTTTTTTCAAAGAGATATGCTTTTCCGCGTATCGAAATGACCGGCTATGGATTAAGCAGGCGGTAGATAAGGATGGCGTTTGTGCCGTTAGAATGGCGTTACAGTTCAATGGTCGCTTCTACGATTACATGAGTGGATACGACGAGGATTCTCCCTCGGTCAAATTTCGCCCCGGAATAGGATTACTACTCGACCTCATAAAAGACGCCTACAAACATTCATTCAAACGCCTGGAGCTTCTGCGGGGCGACGAAGACTACAAGCACGATTTCACCTGCCTTACAGTGAGCAACTGGAAAATCACACTATCAGAAGTCAGGCATCGTATTTTTTGGATACCTGTAGCATTAGCACAATTTTGCTCCCTCATTCACAAATACTACCATCGCGAAAAGATGATCATCCGGATTCTGTATAAAAATGATGGTGTCATGCAGATGATTTTGAATTACTTCAAATTTCGGACAGGCACCGTTGTACGAAAATTACGCCGGAAAAGAATATCCAGATAACATGTGCACTAATTACACGAACTAAAAAAAATGCACGATTTATGTATTCACATTTCCACCATCTCGAAAAAAAGTGCCGATTCCTTCATTTAGACCGCACTATGGTGAATGGCACGTTTGTTGCAAGCATACATTCAATCGAATTGAAACAGATAAAGTAATCAATTGAGCAATAGACATGGACGATTCAAAAAGAATTCAAAACATTAAAGTACTAATGTATCACAGGGTACTTGCGGAGAAACCAAAAAAAGTTAGCCAATGGCATTATGTAACGTTAGCAGAGTTCAGGAAGCAGATGCAAATGATTGAAAGGCTAGGATTTACACCAATCACATTTGCAGACTATCAATTATTCCTGGAGGGCAAACTTACCCTTCCACAAAGGCCTATAATAATCACCTTCGACGACGGATATCTGGATACACTCGAAAATGCCATTCCTGTTCTTTTAGAATTAAACATGCGCGCTGTGATATTTGTGATGGGAAATCGAAATCTCAACTATGCGGGCTGGGATCAGCTGGACGAACCGGAAGAATGTCCGCTGATGTCTGACGACCAGATTCGGTCTGTACAAGAAATGGGATTTGAAATTGGTGCGCATTCGCTTAATCACGTTTCGCTCACAGACCTCACAGAAGGTGAAATCGCATATGAGGTTTACCGATCGAAAGAAATACTTGAAAACATCATCGAAAAGCCGATTCTGACATTCTCTTACCCGTATGGCTGTGTAGATGAACGCGTTACAAAAGTGGTTTCAAATTCCGGGTTTTTATTTGGTTGCGGAGTCTTCACTGGTTCTGCAATGTTTAGCGAGACGATGATGGATTTCAGAAGACTTGCGGTGAATCAGTATACATCATTCCTGAAATTTCTGATAACACTAATCTTGCCATATCAATACATCGAGTGGGCCTATTATAATGTAAAAAACAGATTGAAAACGCCAGCTCAATTAGATCACCAAGAAGATCTTAGAACTCAGTCCACCAATGGGAATAGTAAAGATTCAAATTTTGATATGCATAAAATATTCAACTCACATTAATTGCAACAGTAGCAAATGAAAACTCTTTACATTATTTCCAAGGGAATGGATAAACCATCGGATGAAGTAATACGACAGCTCGAGAAAGACGACAAAATTCCGAGAGTCTCACTTCTGGAAGATGCCATTTCAGCGGTACTACTAGATGAACGATATTTATACGAGAAACCACCGTATTGGCGAAGGCAAATCTATAAAAGGATGCCTGTTAGTTATGCCCAACTAATTGAAGCAATTATCATCCAGAACCGATTTGAAGTCGTTGTATCGCACACCGAGAAGGTTAGCTTTCCCCTCGCCTTATGGATGAAATGGTTTCGTTCAACCAATCCTCACATCGTAATAGTATCAAGGATTACATCCGTTGATGAGAACAAGTCTAAATGGAAAATTTGGTTTCTTAAACAGACCGCAAAATCGGTTTATCGCTTTCTGATTTGGTCTTCGATGCAGCGAAAAATTGCGATTGAACAATTCGGTGTACCAACAGATAAAATTATTCTTCTAAAACGCGGTGTAGATCAAAAGTTTTGGAGACCGATGGAGCAAGAAACAGATATGATTTGCTCTGTTGGCATGGAGGCCCGCGATTATCCCACCTTGGTGAATGCTCTCCGAGAGTTTCCGATACCTTGCCATATTGCGGCCGGATTGTCACGGGGCGACATATTTAATACCATCGAAAGACTTCATAATATCCAAAACATCCCCGAATGGATTACGGTTGGCAAGAAAAATCCAGCCGATTTGAGGTCTATGTATGCTCGTTCTCGGTTCACTGTTATTTCCTTACTAGAGACAGATTCCGACAACGGATTAACTGCTATTCTGGAGACAATGGCGATGGGTAAACCTGTCATTTGTACACGAACCCAGGGCCAGATTGATATAATTCAGGAGGGTGTGACTGGAATATACGTACCTCAGGGCGACTCCTTCGCTTTGCGAAATGCCATTGAATCTTTGTGGAACGATCCTGAGCGATGCAAAAAGATGGGTGAAGCTGCGCGTGACTTTATTGTGAAGTATCACAATATCGAACAGTTTGTGAGTGCTATTAAGTATGAGGTAAACAGGTCTTCAAGCTATAGCATTACATCATACCCCATAAAAGCGACTTCAACCGAGGTTAAGAAAATTCATTCTGAAAATTGAACACCATCACCAACTGTTAAAAATGGTCGCCCATTCTTACAAACTCCCCAAAACCAAGTACAAAAAAATAATACGGCAGGTCGACCACCATGATTTTCTTTGAAATAACATTTCTAACGTTCTTTGTGCTCTTGGCACCCCTACTTGGGTATCAATTCTTTTTGAGCATTTTGGCACTATTTGCTAAAAAACGAACTGTTTTCGATTCAAAGATAAACCGAAGATTCGCCTTCATTATTCCCGCTCACAACGAGGAAAAAATCATTTCAAAAACCATTTATAGCGTCTCCAGCCTCATCTATCCGAAGAAGCAGTACGACGTATTCGTGATTGCCGATAACTGTACCGATCAAACTGCGCAAAAAGCTCGGGCATTGGGAGCTACAGTGCTAGAGCGCACAAATCCCATCCAAAGAGGAAAAGGATTCGCGCTGAGATGGGCTTTCGACGCAATTTTGTCGAGAGAAGACAAATACGACGCCGTCGTGGTTATAGATGCCGACAGCCTGATCTCAGGCAATTTTCTCGAAGTGATGAACGACTACCTGGATCGTGGCAAGCTCGTAATTCAGTGCAGCGACATGGTGCTTCCCGAACCCGGAAATTGGAGTGTAGAAGCCACACGAATCGGATTTATGCTATACAATTACGTTAAGCCATTGGGCCGAAAAGTGCTCGGACTTAACATGGGACTGAGGGGGAACGGAATGTGTTTTGATGTCGACGTTCTTCGAAATGTACCCTGGCAGGCCTGGTCGCTTACAGAAGATGTCGAATACGGACTCGTGCTTCAACTCAACGGAATCAATATCGATTTTGCTCCCGAGGCCGAAGTGTTGGCTCAGATGCCAATTGAAGCATCGAACGCCGAAACCCAGCGTTCCAGATGGGAGCTCGGCAGGTTTCAAATCATTGGGGCATATACGCCAAAGTTTCTGTACAAAGCCATAACAAAAGGATCGTTCGTCTACTTTGATACCTTCATCGAACTGATTACTCCACCTTTTGTGAACATGATGTTCATGATTACTCTCTTCTTTATCGCAGGATGTGCACTCTGGTTAGCATCACTTCTACCTATATTTCATGTGATTTTGTGGATAATCTTACTGCTCACCGGCATTTGCTACCTATTTGTAGGACTATATGTGGGCGGCGCCGATAAAGCGTTGTATAAGTCATTGCTAGGATTACCGGTGTACATCTTCTGGAAGCTTAAAGTGTACTTTATGGCACTTAGAAAGGGTAGAGAAGTAAAATGGATTCGAACGGAGAGGGATTCGTAGAGTGTATTTGGTCTAATGGAGGGGGGCATTTTCACATCAGCTATATCTCGATGTGTGGATCTGATGATGGAGGTGGCCATTGTATGAGATTGGGATGACTTTTAAACCCCACCGTCTTGCTACCCGAAAGCCTCTTTCTGATGTTTTAATAGAACCACTTTTTGCAGTTTGACATACCTGTTTATCGCACGCATCCTACCGCTAAAGTACCCATAAATCACCTTCTAACCGCGTAATGAAAGCCTTACCCGATTGAATAGTGTGTTTAAGTTCGACATTATCACTCTTCATCAAGGTCCACATCCGACCGGGCAAAGAAATCGACTGTTTAGTGAACGGCGTCTGGAACTGGCTATTCATCAGTCTGCCAGAAAGTTCAACTCCGCCGGCATCATAGGCATGCCGCGTAAGCGATCGAAACAGTTCTGTCTCTTTCCCAGGTAAACAAACCGCCTGAATGATCTCGCAAATCCCTCCTTTTTGGGCATAATAGATAAACCAACCGAAAGCCTCTTTCTGATGATCTAACAGAACCACTTTTTGCAATTTCCCATATCTGGTTTCCTCTTCGAGAATTCGAATTAATCGGTCTATTTCGTGTGGGGTGTGCTGGGGAAAAAGCCGATAATACGGCCGCAGCTTTTTCATCAACGCGCACATGACGTCGCTGGTTAGCGGAACGGTTTCGATGCCAGCATCCTTTCTGTGAAACAACGCGAGTCTCGCCTTTGAAGCGATCGTGTCTGTGCCGTTTGCAATAGTTCGAATACTACCCGCCATCCAGTTTTGGTGGGATTTAAGCAGGAATCCCGCCACAAATGATAGCGGCCTCAACGGAATTTTGTAGTAAATACTTTCACAAGCTACCACCTCGCCGTCCAAACGTTTCCAAAGCAGCCTTGTCGACTCACTTGATCCATCAGAAAAAGAGACATCCTGCGGACCCTTAATAAAATGCTGAAGCAACCTCATCGGAATAAGGTGGTTTCTGGCTTCTTCCGTGGCCATCAGGTGATGACAGTTTGCCAGAACAACCTCCTTGTTCTGATAGCGAAACGTTTTTGAAACTACACCCAGAAATCCACTTACTGAGCCATTGGCAGATCTGCTAACGATAGGGGATACATTCGGCAACAGTGCTCCGTTCTCGAAATAGAGGTCCAGCATGCTTTTTCGAAGCTGGTCAACAGTCGATTCGCTACTCCGCGGAAAATAGAGTTGGGATAGTGCCACCACTGCGTCGATATCATTTAAAGATAGTGACGATATCTGATGGGAGTTCTTCTTTTGGGGAATGACGTGTGTTTTAGGGGTAACACTCGAACTCAAAGGAGTTTGCATTGAAATGATTCCTCATTATTGACGGCTAATCGTGTTGTAGATCAAAGTCTTACTGTAATTGCGAAACGGGCTGTGGGGTTGTAAGTAAACTGCGAATTACCATTTCTGATATTGATTTCACCGATCTGTAATCGTCAAAATCAAAATTCTCCGGCTCCATTCTAATATTGAACGTCTGTTCGATTTCAACCATGAGTTGCACAAGTGCGAGCGAATCGAGCAACCCCAATTCTATTAGATCATCTTTAAAACTGATTGAGTCTATGGTTAGAGTGCTACAGATAACGTCGTTTACCTTTTCACTGATGCTCGTTTCTTTATTCATAATGTTTAATCATAATTGTGATTAGAGTGCTACATTTCACCGTTGACGGCTTTCTTGAAACCTGTCTGATAGCATTTTTCGGTCGATTTTCCCGTTTCCATTTCGTGGAAGCTGTTCGTATTCCTGCCATACCTGAGGCATCATATAATTTGGAATCTTATCTGTTAACCTCTTCTTCAAAAGCGGGGCTAGCGTGCCATTTTCCGCTCCTGTTCCTACATATGCACAACCGATAGCGGTACCGGCGAACCCATTTAACTGAACAGGCACAACGGCATACTCCCGTAGTAAATCAACCTGACTTAGGGCAGATTCAATCTCGCCCAGTTCTATTCGGTAACCTCTGCTTTTAATCTGATAATCGGATCTGCCGTGAAAATAGACCATTCCGTCGTTGCCAAGGGAGGCGAGGTCACCCGTTTTGTAGATTCGTTTTCGTTCGCCTTCTTCGTTGATATACCAACTGAATACAGCTTTTGTTTTTGCAATATCACGCCAATAGCCCGGACTCAACCCACTTCCGGAAATGTAGAGATTGCCAATTTCTCCCACCTTTGTGTGTTGCATATCATCATCCAGAATGATCAGTTTCTCATTTTGGCAGGGTTCCCCAATTGGGACTTGCGAAAGCTCGTCGGGCGATTCTTTAACCGTATAAAAACTACTCGCAATGGTCGCTTCCGTAGGTCCATAAAGGTTTGTGAACACGACATTCGGCAGACTTTTCATCCAATACTTCAATCCGTCGATCGGAAATACCTCACCACACCATATCAAGCGCTTCAAGTTAGGATAACCACCTTTGGGAATTGCGTTAAATTTCGCAAGATAGCTGAGGGCTGATGGTACAGAGAACCATTGATCCAGGTTGTTTTCAAGTATAAAAGCGGATAATCTAGCCGGATTTGTACTGATAGCGGCCGGAACCAAATGCAGGTGACATCCTGCAGCGAATGCACCATAAATATCAAATGTCGACAGATCAAAATGCAGAGGGGAATGACAAGAAGTATGCTCACCCACTTTCATATTGAAGTACGGTACTGCCCAGTTTATGAACGCTTCTATGTTGCTATGCGTAATGACAACCCCCTTTGGTTGGCCCGTAGAACCAGATGTAAATAGAATATGAGCCGCAATCATAGAACTCCTCACAACCTGATGTGCTTCGTTTTTCTGAGAATCGATGTCTTTATAGCTAAAAAGTGGTGAGAGATTATCTGCTTGTATAACCGGGCTTGCAGACCACCAAACCCAAGGCAACAAACTGATATCGGGTTCGGTTTGAATTAAATCCTGAAATAGATGTGTGGTGTTATGGTCAATAAATACCATGTAAAGATCAGATGACTTAATTATTTTGATCACCCTTTCGGCCGGACTATGAGGGTCGAGTGGCACATATACGCCTCCGGCTTTCGTAATCCCGAGCATAGCAATTATGGTTTTGGGGGTCTTCTCCATGAAGAGACCAATACGGTCGCCCGGCATAAGGCCATGTCTGATGAGCATACCTGCCAGTTTATTGCTTTCCACCTCAAGCAGGCTGTATGAAATTTTTTCATCGTTCAGAGAAACGGCAATTTGATTGCCATTTTTCCGCGCTTGTTCTCTAGACCAATCGTAAATCATACTTTCTCCACAAGGTTGAGTGCTTGATCAAATACCTTAATAGTGCTTTTTAAATCCACCTCAGATATCGGGATATCGATAATGCAGGTTTTACATCCGGATTGAATATAGCCGGTGAGTTCACGGGCCACTTCGTCGTAATCGCCCACTAAATACGGACAAAACGTATGATACTGCTTGAAGGGACCAAGCCAATAGACCGATTTATCGCTGTAATCATATCCATTTTGTCCCGCCAGCGACTTGTGCCAAACTGAGTCGGAAGTTCTAGCTGCCATCTGATGCATGAGTTCACCAAATCTCACCTTTGGAAACCGAGTATATGCGTCGTTCCATGCTTCGTCATGAGTTGGTCGTGCCATAATTCCGATGCGAATTCCGCTGACTCCAGATACGGTTCGACTTTTTTTCAGGTAATCTGCTGGTGGTTCTGGGTATTCGATGAGTGTGGCATCGAGTCTTTTAGCCGTAGCTCGAGCCATATCAGATGAACCGGATAGATAGTATTTAGGCTGTAACTCTTCTGGAAGTTCGGGCTGTAATTTCAGGTTTCGGATGTCGTA
>JAIUMT010000033.1 GCA_022565415.1 Balneolales bacterium
GCGACGGACTTATTCATCCTCGTGTAAACTATTTAGGGGAGGATGGAAATGGGGGTGTTTGGATTGCCACAGAGGGTGGTGTTTCTCATTATGAATACGGGCGTTTTTCAAATTATACCGATAATAATGGTCTCGCTAATAACATCATAACTTCACTCTTTAAAGATTTTGAAGGTAATGTGTGGTTTGGATCGTACGGTGGTGGAGCAGACTTACTTGGCAGAGAGCTGTTTTTGCATTATACCGTACAACAGGGTTTACTAAGTAACATGATAACCTCATTTGCTCAAGATCCAGCTGGAGCAATATGGATTGGATCGTACGGAGGGGGTATTTCCAGGGTGCAAAATCAAACTGTGACTACATTAACAACGGCTAGTGATTTAATCGATAATCGGGTTTATACCATGACGACAGATCGACTTGGCCGAATATGGATCGGAACCCGAAACGGTGTGAGTTTGATGCAAAACGGCCGGATTTTTCCAGGTAATCAATTCCCTGATCTACCAGATCCTAAAGTCCGCCGAATCATTGAAGACCGAAACGGCGACATGTGGATCGCTACCTATGGGGGGGGAATAGCCCGATATCGAAATGGTGTGCAAATCCGGGTTTATGATGTGACCAACGGCTTACCCAACAATATTGTGATGGATATGCTCGAAACCAGCGACGGTACAATCTGGGCTGCAACTCAGGGTGGCGCTGTAATGATTCGGGGCAACGAAATTACAACATTAAACACAGAAAACGGCCTCGTTCAAAACAGTGTCATTTCGATCTTCGAAGACAGCATCGGTCAAGTTTGGATTGGAACATTCGGCGGACTAAGCGTCTACTTTGCCGGATCGATAAGAAACATCACAACTGATGATGGATTGCCAAATAATGTGGTCTATTTCGTAACCGAAGACGAACGTGGTTTCATTTGGATTGGCACTAACAACGGGCTTGTTCGTTATAATGTCGCTTTAAACGAAGATATTTCTGACCCAGATCGGGTTCGAGACGATTTGCGATTTAAAAACTATACCACTGAAGCTGGGTTAACTTCCATCGAAATGAACTCAAGTGCCGTTTTTCGTGAACAGGACGGAAACATCTGGCTCGGTACTGTCGGTGGTGCAAATGTACTCCGAACACGAATGGATATAGATATTAGTGTAGGTCCGCCGATTCACATTGAGCGACTTCGGTTGTTCGAAGAGACTCAGCCGCTTGATTTTACAGAATTCAGGCATGATGAAAACTTTATCGGATTTGATTTTGTAGGCCTTTCATTCGCCAATCCTTCGGGAATAATTTACGAATACCGGCTGCGGGATGTGGATCAATCATGGCAACAAACCCGGCAGCGATCGGTACGATACACCACGCTACCACATGGAGATTATCGCTTTGAAGTAAGGGCGCGAAACCACGATGGATATTGGAGTCCCCGCAGCACAAGTATTTCATTTACCATAGCGCCACCGTATTGGCGAACGTGGTGGTTCTACCTCATAATGACATTTGTGATTTTGCTCATCCTCGGATTTATTTACAATTACTTTCGTATATCCAAACTGGTGGACCTCGAACGAATTCGCATCCGCATAGCCAGCGATCTTCACGATGATGTAGGGGCTTCCCTAACAGAAATCGCACTTCAGGCCGATTTCCTTCAGGCAACGCAGAAAGATCCCGCCACCGGAGAGTCTCTCCGACAAATGGGCGAGATGTCCAGGCGGATTGTAACCACGATGGACGATATCGTCTGGTCGATCGATGCCCGAAACGATACATACGGAGATTTGCTCGACCGCATGCAGGATTACGCCACGAACGTACTCATCCCCAAAGAAATTGAACCCGAATTTCACTTCAAGGGCATTAACACAGACAAGATCATGGCGCTGGAATATCGGCAAAACATCTACCTGATTTTTAAAGAAGCGATTAATAATGCTGCAAAACACTCTGGTGCAACCAAGATGGTTGTTTTATTTGAAATTGAATCGGGAAACTATTTGTTGTCTATAGCAGACAACGGTAAAGGATTACCAGAAAAAACCCGCTCAGGCGGACATGGACTCAAAAACATGAAACTTCGGGCAACTCGAATTGGTGCAAAACTAAGTTATATTGATGATAATGGATTAACCATTCGAATAACAGGAAAAGGGCTATAAATATGTCAGACAAAAAAAAACAAATCGCAATTGTCGAAGACAATGTAAAAATCAGAGACCTCATCAAGCAGTATCTCAATATGCAAGAGGATATGGAGTGTCGAAACGGATTCAGCTCTGTTGAAAACCTACTTCAAGTGATGAAAGAGGGCGATATGCCCGATATTATTCTGATGGATATCGATTTGGAAGGGATGTCGGGCATCGACGGCATGAAACTAATTAAGGGCAAATATTCTGATGTCGAAATCATCATGCTAACCGTGTACCACGATTCGCATAAGATTTTCAATTCTCTACGTGCCGGAGCAAGTGGTTATTTGCTGAAACATACTTCGCTACCCGAAATCAAAGATGCCATTGATGTTGTGCTTCAAGGTGGCGCGCCGATGTCGCCACAAATAGCCCGAAAGGTAATTACTCATTTCAGTGGAGGTCCGAGTGATGAACCTGAAAAAGCGGATTCCGGCCTTACCATGCGAGAGCAGGAAATTGTGGTCGGATTAGTTGATGGACTCAGTTATAAAATGATTGCCGACCGAATGGATATTTCCATAGATACTGTACGTGCTCACATCCGAAATATTTATAAAAAGCTGCATGTGAACTCGAAAGCTGAAGTTATAGCCAAGTCGTTGCGTGGCGAGATTTAAAGAAGCTGGTGTTTTTGATGTTGTCTGCAACAGCGTAACATCATGATGTGATTGTTAACCTTGTATTCAAAAGTTATACTGGTTACAGATGAAAGAACCTAAGACTAAATGAATACGAGGGTTAAGGGTTCATCAGAAAAAAATGAAATTAATCGTAGCAAATACTCGTTATTTAAGTAAGAAAAGCAGAAATCCAGTAACGATACCATCAGACCAAACGTATACTAACTGAACAAATCGCAACGAGGTCAACCATGAAAAATTCAATTTTACATATCATAAGTGCCAGTCTTCTGACTCTTCTCGTGTCCGGTTGCTATACGCAGTTAGAGGTCGTTGATAGGCCATCGCCTTATTACGAGCGTCCTCAACCCGATCGGGCTTATAATCCGAATAACAGCGAACGTTTGGATGAGCGCGCGTATCAGGTTAATAACTTTGACGAAGAGTCTTATGTTGTTGGTTACGACGATGGATTTTCCGATTTAGAGCTTTATTACAGGGATTATCAGGTGCAACGCCCATTGTCTAACAGAGACCAATATGCATTGGGTTATCATGATGGATACCGCGATGCATCCTGGAGCTATTACCGACACAATTACCGTGCGCGATACCATAGTTCTTATTGGGATCCGTACTGGCACCATAACTACTGGTCGTTTCATGTAAGCTGGGGATGGCACCGACCGCATCACTTCTGGCATTACGGTTATGGCTATCACTACTCATATTATGGGTACGCTTATCCGTCGTTCTATCATCGTTCGTACTATAGTCCTTATTATGGTCATGGATGGGGCGGAACTACATGGATAGTATACAATAACAATGTTGTAAATCAGACTAATGTAAATCGCGGACCACGAAATAGTGGATTGAACAGAGACCGTAATATTGTTGGAAATAACAATGCACGTTCCACTAACAGAGCCAACACAGTTACCAATGATAGTAACAGAGGCAGAAATAGTGGTGTAGCTCGCGATAACAACACACGCGTTCGATCTGGCGGAGCTGCTACTCAGCCTTCACGTGATCGCGGTAATGTTGGACGCTCAACCAATACTGGCGGACGAAGCTCAGGTACCGTTCGTTCAGGTGGAAGAAATAATTCAGGTGGCACAGCACGCCCTGCTGGTGACCAACGATCACGTGGTGGAAGCGGAACTGTAGGTTCATCTAACAACCGAGGTGGTTCTGGTACATCAACTGGTAGAAGTTCAGGTACCGTACGATCTGGTTCTAATCAAGGATCTTCTGGTGGTGGAGGAACAACTCGCTCTAGAAACAGAGACAACCTTCAGTCATCTGCAACTGTGCCTGTAGTAACCCCGGGCGAAACAAATGGAAGAACCCGGATTCAGCAAGAGCGTCCAGTAACACCTAATGTTCCTGGTGTAACCAGATCTACTACACGAAACACTGTAAGTACAGCACCCACAAATAGGGTTAACACAGCAGTAATTCGGGTACGTGAGCAGAATCCAGCATCTTCATATCAGTCAAACAGAAATGCCACAACATCACCGGCAGCGAATACGCAACGACAAAGTAATGTTGGTACTTCAACACCGCCACGACAAAATACTCCGACTACAGTGAACCGACCAGCGCCACAGCGCTCTGTTGCGCCAGCCACGAACAGCAGGCCATCTCCGGCACCAGCTGCCAGACCTGCGCCAACCAGAACATCAGAACCAGCAGCTACGCAAAGTAGAAACACTGGCTCACGTTCTAGTGGAACACGCTCGCGTGATTAAATAGTCTCCTCAGTATTTACCAAAATCGTAAAAGACAAAAGCTGTCTTAATGTCACCACTCTGCCTACGAAAGGAACGCCCTTATGAAAACGAATAGTATTTTTATCTTCCTCTTGTTACTAACGACTACGTTGTTAGGACTGGAAAATGCTCAGGCTCAAAACCGATTCGATGCCCTGCGATTCTCTCAAACAACTCCAGCTTACGATGCTGCAACGATGGGTATGGGTGGTTCAACGGTCACGAATTTTGCTGGTTTTGGTTCGTATACGCAGAATCCGGCAACAATTGCCCTTTCTGAGGAGAGCTTATTTCTTTTTGGGCTCAGTACACGTGATGTACGAGAAGATTCACGTTATCTGAACACCGCCACTACATTCAACGATAATCAGACAGGTATCTCTAACTTAGGATATCTATACAGTTTTCCAACTATGCAGGGGAGCTTGGTCTTTGGTGGAGGCTACACACATCTTGTGGATTTCAACCGTGCCAGCTCAATTAACGCCTTTAACGACAGTCATACCATAGCCGACTTTTTCTTGCGCGATCCGGGTGACCAATACTTCGAAACGGCCTTTAACGCCTTTGCAATCGAGTTCGACGACGAATTTGAGGAATACTTCAATGTTCTTCGTGCTGATGGAACCTTTCGTGGAATGAATCAGTATTCAGAGCTTCGTGAACGTGGTCAGCTTGGAGAATACAGTTTCGTGATAGGAACAGAGTTTCAGCCCAACCTGTACATCGGTGCTTCAGTTGGAATCGTGGCCGGGCAATACCGTTACCGTCGTAGCTTTATTGAGGAAGATTTGATGGGACGCTATGTTGATGCACCGTTTGATGTTGATGTATTGTTAAACGAAGACCGAATTGACGCAAGCTTACGCGGAGCAAACTTCCGGATTGGTGGTTTATACGAGCCAATTCCCGGTGTCCGTTTAGGAGCTGGATTTACCAGTCGAACCGTTCTTGAAGTTGATGAGACATACAGTACATTCATCCGAACAGATTATTATTCTTTTGATGCGGATGGATTTAATCGATACGAGGATACGTTCAATGGCGAATTTACCTACAAAGTACGAAAGCCGTCTGTAGTTACAGCAGGTGTTGGTATTAGCTTACTTCCCTTCGCCGATATCGAATTAAGTGCAGAACGTATTAATTACTCACGAATCGAGTTTAATGGTCTCGGAACCATTCGCGACCGTGATGAAAATCGGGCTATGAGAAATGATTTTGAGGATGTAATTAATGTTCGTGCGGGTGCAAGCTTTAAACTCAACGACCAAATCACGCCTCGGGTAGGGTATGCATGGCACCCAAGTCCACGAAAAGCATTTGATGCCGGAATCGGTTATTTCAGTGCTGGTGCTACAATACAATTAGCCGACGGGGTTGGATTGGACCTTGGTATCCAATATGCCAACTGGAATGATGAAATCGACTTGTATCAGTATAGTGCAACTGCAGCGGCTGTTTCAAGTCAGGAAGTCAACAAATTCCAGGGAATGTTCGGAATTACGTTCAGTTTCTAAATTACGTAAGAGAGAGAAGTCTTTTTAGCACCATACTGATGGACTAAAGAGCATTATCCTGATTGATAAACTCAGGATTAGAATAACAAAGAAGCCCGAATGGTAATCCCCACTCGGGCTTCTTTAATTATAGCCATCGATGATAAACATTTGAAAATATACAGCTTATCTTTTCATAAATCTATGGGGGTTAATACTGAGTACGGGTGAACTAACATGTCTTACCACGCTAGCTGCAGTACTCCCAAGCATTAAGTAATCGAGTCCGGTACGACCAATAGTAGAAATCACAACCAAATCGTACTTATTAGTATTATTCTCGTGAACAATAGCTTCATGCACCGATTTAAACGATACAATTACACGTTTAGAAACGTTATTAATTACCTCAGAGAAGTGAGTTTCTACTAGCCGATCCAGTTCTTTTTCCCGTAGCTTAACATCAGCTGCGATAACAGCGTCAGTATCAAAACCTTCGCGCATTAAAATGTTAATCAGATGAATTTCGGCACCTGATTTCTTGGCAACTTGAAGGGCATGTCCGAAAGCTTTGGTAGAGTTTTCAGAAAAATCGGTTGTCACCAGAATTTTTTCTATTGGTTTGATTACTGATTTTTCTTCGACAACCAGAACGGGTGTATGGGTGAGTCTCAGTACTTTTTCGGCAACAGAACCCATCAGAAAACGACTAAAGCCGGTCCTGCCATGGGTAGTTAGTACGATGAGACCGCAATCTTCAGCTGCCTCAGAAATTGCATGCGCTGGGTTACCAACACCGAGTAGGGGCTTATCGAGTAAACTGGCAGGTACATTTTCAGACGCCACTTCTGTAAGTCTGTCCTCAACGGTTTTTTCAACCTGTGTATAATCGACATTGCCACTAAGGCCCACGCCACTGTAGTAGAAGCTATCCATTTCACTTAGTGGAATATATGCGTGGAATGGTGTGATTTTCCCATCGAAAATTTTTGCAAAATGGGTTGCCGCTTCAAAAGCCTTATAACTGAGTTCGGAAAAGTCGGTTGGGACCAATATTTTCATCTTATTCATAACCTTCTCCTGTACTAATGTGTATGTTTATGCTACTTCAATGTAACAAATATTGCACCATTTTATTTATCAAATCGTCTACAAATTTTGCTAGAAAAGGCTATTTCAAGTAACTAGCATATCGTTTTTATTTTTTGCATTTAGCTAAAATGAGGTTAATCTATAAAGTCATTAAAACGATATATTGATGATGTAAACACGAATGCTGAATCAATTTGCCCGAAATGAGTAAACACGTAAGTAAACCAGTTGTTGATTTTGAATCCGATATTTGGCAATCGCTAGAGCTTAAGTCAGAAGAATCTGGAAAACTGGTTGTCGGACCGGTTCAGATTTACTACCGACACATGCTCAATGAGGTCTGGATTGCCACAGACCGGTCTCAGCTTGAAAAGATAGACACGGATAAGCTGGAATGGTCACGCTGGGCTTTTCGAAGTAATGAAATTAAGCTAAAAATTGTGCCGATGATGCCCGATCGGCAAATTACCGTGCGACCCGACACCCCCTTTCGTTTAACTAAAGGCACAAGTATTCGTATCTACACCCGTGTACCCACCTGGATTGCTGTCTACGCCATCGACGACTCACTTCACAAACTTGTTGAAATCCCCACTGTTATTCTCAGTAAAACCTGGTTCGGAGATTTCATAAATGGAACCTTGAGTTACTGGCTATCAACACGCGCTCGGCGATCAATTGTATCTGAAATGTTTCAACCCCACACCGTCATATGCACGTTAAACATCCGCAACGAATCCGACGAAGATCTGAGCATCGAAAAAATCAACCTTTTGGCCGAACGCTTGAGTATTTACATTAAAGATGACCAACTTTGGTCGGATGAAATGGACGTTCTGTACAAAGGTGGCGACCAGCACAGCGAACTTACCGTAAAAAATACCCCTCCGGAATATGCAAGCGATGCTGTTTTTATTTCGGAACCGAGAAATCCGGTTAAGAAAAGTTTCGCCGAGCGTATTCTTCGTGAAATCAACATTTTCTAGTTCATAAACAGAATAAACTTTTAGCACCATGCTCGAAATCAATATTTGGGATTACCTGAACGAGGCTTTCTGGAAAAACCTGATTAAAGGTCTGCTTTTCCTGGTTATTTCAATTCCCATCATTCTATACTTCCGAAAAATCATACGTAATTCTGTAACGAAAAAGTATGGTGTGCATTACGGGTTACTATCGAGTAAAGTCTTTTACTACTCTATGATGGGTATCGTTCTGATGGCGTTTCTTACTGAAATTGGTTTCAGTCTGGGACCATTACTAGGTGCTGCTGGAATCGTTGGTGTGGCGTTGGGTTTTGCCTCACAAACCAGTGTTTCCAACATAATTAGCGGACTTTTTCTAATTGCCGAAAAACCGTTCGAAGTTGGTGATGTGATTACCGTTGGCGATTTAACTGGCGCTGTGCTGTCTATCGACACACTTTCTATTAAAATCCGGACCTTTGACAATCGTTTCGTTCGCATCCCAAATGAAATGATCATCAAGCAGGTCGTAATCAACATAACACGCTTCCCAATTCGTCGATTGGATATCGTGGTCGGATTCGCCTACAAAGAAAATATCGATCGTGTTAAGGCTATTTTGCTTGATATTGCCGAGAAAAACACACGAGCCCTGCAGGAACCAGAGCCAATGGTTAATTTCAACGCGTTCGCATCTTCAGCAGTTGAGGTAAATTTTAGGGTGTGGGCTCCTAAAGAGGACTTCATCAAACTTCGCGATGAAATTCATACCGCAATCAAAGTGCGTTTTGATGAGGAGGGAATCGAGATTCCGTTTCCACATGTATCGATTTATTCTGGCGAAGTCACGAAGCCATTTCCTGTGAAAATGCTGAAAGAAGAGTCTGAGGTGGACAAAAAAGAGTTGCCAGACTAAGTGAATCGCTCAATTAGCCGCTCTTCGTTGAGGCGTTTGAGTCCGGAGAGTTTTTTGGCTGATTTTGATGCCAGTGTCATTTCGCGTTTTCCCAACGCTCCCGGTGCTCGGGCAACAAACCACCCAGCTATGGCCATGGCTGCTCTGGCTTTCGTGGCGGCGCAGTATGTGGCTAAAACAGCATGTTCGGCGCAATACATTCGTATTTTGAAAAACACTTCTGATGTCCATAGCTCATCGTTAACTTCGGGCGAAAAGGGATCGTGGAATACGTAATCGAATCGGTTACCTGCAAAATCCGCATCCGAAAAAAGTCCATGAAATACGTGTAAACGGTATTTTGGAAGGATTTCAATATTTACATGTCCGTTAGCCAACTGCTCAAAAATGGGTGCCAATTGCTCGCCCAATTCGCTGTTTTTAAGATGATCTGCGTAGTTCAACTTCCCGGCAATGTCCACCGAAATAGGATATGCTTCAACACTTTGGAATAGAATTTCAGACGAACTGTTTAATGATTTTTTCAGATCTGCTAGTAGAAGTGCGTTAAGTCCAGTGCCAAATCCAATTTCGAGAACCCGAACAGGTTTATGATCTTTTAAATCCTGCACAATGCCCGACTGATCGAAAAAAACATGCAAACTCTCGGCGACAGCTCCATTCGGATTGTGATAAAATTGTCCGAATTCTTCGGAGTAAATTGTATGCGACCCATCTCGACAGATTTCAATTCGTTTCATGCGCTCAATCAATCGGTTGGATGGAAACACTTCCTAAACGGGTATGTGCTTTTAGCGAGGCACCTCCGCTATTTAATACTCCGCGAATATACTGAGATTCGATTTCGCCTGAGGTTTCGAATAAATCGGATACAGAAACTTGAGTCCCATTAAGATTTATGTCGGCGTTGGTAGATGCAGGTATTCTCACCGTGATATTTCCAACCCGGGATTCCAAATTCATAGAACGATTTGTCGTTTGAGTTTCGACCGTGATATTTCCTGCGCGGGTGAGTAACTCCGCATTTGCATCATGATTTTCAGCGACAATGTTTCCGGCTCTTGTGCGCAAGGTGGTATTTCCGGAAAGTCCGCTCGAGCGAATATTTCCAGCTCTGGTGTCTGCTGTAATGTTACCGTAAAGTCCGGTGAGCGACAAATTACCAGCGCGGGTCTCGATTTGAATATCACCTCCGGCATTATAAGCCTCTATATTTCCGGCACGTGTTTCGATAATATGCGTGAGCGCCCCTTCAGGAACCACAATTCGAACGCCGGGCTGAAACCCATTCCCGGTAGAACTCCACCAGCTTTTGATTCTGGAGTACCAGTCGTCGGCAACGGGCTTTTTCTCTACTTTGATGGTGAGTGATTCCGGATTTTTACTCAAAACAGCGACATGACTTTTATTGAAGTCACTTTCTGAAACATTCTCAGGTAGCCAAATCTGCACCAAAATATCAGAACTGTCGTGAGTGAGAAGCTGCACATGGCCACTCTCCAAATTCGTTGTAATCCTGCCAAGTGCGAAGGCCGGGAATCGTTGTTCCTGATAAAGTGTGGCAACATCTTCGTTGTAGCGCTTATTGAACGGACTATCGCCGCTTATTTCATCAGTTAGTGCTGATGTTCCATCGAGTACGTTTCCCAGCATGCGGGTTGTGCTTGCCAGAATTTCACGCTCACGGTCGTTTGTTTTGCGAGAATCGGGGTTGGAAGCAGGCGTTTCTGTTTGCCCAGATTGAGCCTCAGATTGATTTGATTGAGTCTCAGGTTGCCCAGGTTCAGCCGCTGCAGCGATATGATTTTCTTGCTCAGTTACGGCAACAGTAGGTTCTGCAAGAGTGACATCCGAATCGGTTAGTTCATCATCAGTGGAACTGTTGGTGATCTCTTCTGCTGTATTATCCGGTTTTACGGGTTCGGGAATCTCCGGAGCGGATTCACGTGATTCTGCTATGGGAGCCTCTTCCTCAGTTAGAATGGATTCAAGTCCGGTTGGAGTCGGTTCATTTCTGTTCAACATCACTGCAACAATAATGATGAGGCCGCCGACTAGTACTAATTCCCACGAAAATTTTGATTTCATAACATCAGGATTCTAAAATGTTTTACACGCTCACTGAGTGTATCTAAACCTCTTGGGTAAATCGGGTCTGACTTCTCAATGTATCTTTATATTACGTCTAATGTGGTTGCGATGTTCGTATAAACTTATCAACGTCATTAATTGCAATCTTAGCAAGGTTTAACAACGAATTTCTGGTAATTTTGCGCCAAAAAAGACATATTGAAGTAAATCTAAATTTAAAGAATCAAAACTATGCTTAAGTCAAAATCAAAAATTACGTGGTTGGGTCATTCTGCTTTTCAATTGGTGAGTCCAGGTGGAAAAATTATTTATGTAGATCCATTTTTGTCGCACAATCCTACCACTCCAGACGAGTTTAAAACGGTTTCTGAGGCCGATTATATTCTACTCACGCACGGTCATGAAGATCATGTGGGCGACACCCTCGAAATTGCTAAAAATACGGGTTGCAAAGTGGTTGCTCAGGTAGAACTATCTCATTTGCTGAAAAAGGCCGGACTCAATGAAAATCAGGCCGTCGACTTTAACAAAGGTGGCACCATCAAATTCGAAGACTTTTCGGTTACAATGGTTTCGGCGAATCACAGTTCGTCGTATGGTGGGCAATATGCCGGCGAAGCGGCCGGACTCGTTATCCGATTTTTTGATGATATCACGTTTTATCACCTCGGTGATACCAACATTTTTGCCGACCTCGAGTTTTACGGAGAGATGTACAAGCCAGACCTTATCGCGGTTCCAATCGGAGATCTCTATACAATGGGGCCATTTGAAGCGGCACTTTGTTGTGAGTTGATCAACGCTCCGTATGCGGTTCCGATTCATTATGGTACGTTCCCGTTATTACAGGGCACTCCGGAAGAATTTCAGGCGGCAGCAGGAGAAGCATCCGACACAGAAGTTCTGATTCCGGTTGCAGGCGAACCCATTGTTGGTGCCTGATAATGACCATACACGAACGAATAGAGTCGATAACGAAATCGATTTATCCCAAACTGATTAAACTCCGCCGGCATTTTCATCAACCTCCCGAGCTGAGTTATAAGGAATTCGAAACCACAGAACGAATCATTGCCTAACTCACCGCCCTCGGTTACGAGATCGAACGTCCGTTGGAGACCGGTTGCATAGCTGTGCTCGAGGGCAATGTCGCCAGTGATAGGGTAATTGCCCTGCGCGCCGACATCGACGCGCTGCCAATTCACGAAGAAGGCGATCACAAAGCCGGATTTATTTCCAAAACCGACGGCGTATCACACTGCTGCGGACACGCCGTCCATCTCACAAACCTACTCGGCGTTGCCCACGTACTCGCCGAACTCCGCGACGAAATTCCGGGTAAGGTCGTCTTGGTATTTCAGCCGGGCGAAGAGAAACCGCCGGGTGGAGGGAAGCTGATAATGGATTCAGGTGTATTGAAACGGCTGGGGGTTCAAGCCATTTACGGACTGCATACTTACCCATATGGAAGTCCGGGCGAAGTTTCGGTAATCAAGGGGCCCATGATGGCTCGGCCTGATGAATTTACCATCAAGGTCATTGGCAAAGGCGGTCATGCTGCCATCCCTCAGAAAGCCGTAGATCCTATCGTGATTGCTGCCCAAATCGTAACCGTTATTCAGAGCATCGTAAGTAGGTCGGTGAATCCGCTCGAACCCGCTGTGGTAACAATTGGCAAGATTTCAGGTGGATCGGCGCACAATATTATTCCCGACTCGGTAACTATGCTGGGCACCATCCGAACATTTTCGGAAGAACTCACGCTGAAAATCAGTCACCAAATCGAGGATGTATCCCGGGCGTTGGCCCAATCCGCTGGTGCACAAATAGAGTACACGTTGGTAGAAGGATATCCCGCGGTTATCAACACACCCGAAGCTGTCGACGCAATTGTGCATGCCGCAGCCAGATTACCAGAGGTGTCGGTTGTGAATCTGCCGGAACCCATTATGGCAGGCGAAGATTTTTCCGTTTATCTACAGGAAATTCCGGGCAGTTATATGTATCTGGGGTCGGGTAGCGAAGAAAGCGAATCGAACGTGTACAACTGGCATCATCCCAAGTACAATGCCGACGAACGCGCCATGTATACCGGAGTTTCGCTACTGGCCGCTCTAGTTTTCGAGCCCGAAAGCATCCCGAAAAAATGACAAAACTCGCGTTCGAAAATATTTCGGGATCCGTTTTTAATCTCGACGAAAACCAGTTGGAAGATGGGTTATCTGCGTCGCGGAACAGTCCGCGGAAACGGTTCATTTTGCCCATTCACCGCACCCAGAACGCTACGGTGCAGCGAATGATAAACTTCATGCAGCCGGGCACCTACATCCGACCTCATTTGCATCCACGAGCGCATGCCTGCGAGTCGATTGTCGTTTTCAAAGGCGCAATTCGGTTCAAGGTTTACGATGAAAATGGCCGTATTTTACAGAAGTTTATCGCACGGGCCGGAACCGCTTCGGCCGTGCTGGATATTGAACCAAATGTTTGGCACGGGTTTGATGTACTCGAACCCGACACAGTTTTGTTCGAATCCAAAATGGGACCGTACGACGTCGAATTAGACAAGATTTTCGCCCCGTGGGCTCCCAAAGAAACGTTTTAAGAACAACAGATTTTGAAGATCCGGATTAATAAATATATAAGTGAAGCAGGAATTTGCTCACGTCGAGATGCCGACCGTAAAATTGAGCAGGGTAAAGTGCGCGTAAATGGCCGTCCAGCCGAGCTTGGCGATCAAGTTGACGACGACGATGAGGTTTTGGTTGATGGAAATCCGGTTCAGACCCGGGTTCAGCGCGTTTATATCGCCTACAACAAGCCCGTTGGCATCACATCCACGACAGATCACACCGATCCAGACAACATCATCAAATCTGTAGCGTACCACGGCGGACGCGTTTTCCCGGTTGGGCGACTCGATAAAGATTCGGAAGGGTTGATTCTGCTTACCAACAACGGCGATATTGTTAACAAAGTGCTGCGTGTGAGCAACGCCCACGATAAGGAGTACACGGTAACGGTCGACAAGCCGGTAACCGATGAATTTGTGAAGAAAATGTCGGATGGGGTACCCATCATAGGCGTCAGAACCAAAAAATGTAAGGTTACACGCATTGATCAAAATTCGTTCACAATTGTGCTTCAGCAAGGATTAAATAGGCAAATCCGCAGAATGTGCAAGGTTTTTGGATATTCCGTTTTGAGATTGGTTCGTGTTCGAATTATGCACATCCATTTGGATACACTTCCCGTTGGAAGCTGGCGCTTTTTAACGGATGGAGAAGTTACAAAACTTCAGGAGGCAGTAAGGGATTCTGCCAATATGAAGGTTCCGAGCGGACAAAAAAAGAAAAAAGTCTACACCAAAGCTCCGGGTAAATTCACGCCTACAACACCGGAAGAGCCCAAAAGTGGCCGTGGAACGAGAGGGAAAGCGGCCAGCGATCGCAGAGGTGGAAAGCCATCAGGTGGTTCGGCACGTGGAGCGAAAGGTTCAAAACCTGGATTTTCATCGAAATCTAGCGGAAAACCCGGATCTACATCAAAGCCTGCAGGGAAATCTGGATTTTCGTCCAAGCCGGGTAGCAAAAACCGCAGCACAACTTCGGGATCTAAAGGCAAGGGTAACCGATAAAAGAGTATCTTTTTATGAAGTGCATCTGCATGAAGTTTAAAATTAAACTAACGCCATCTACAATGATGCTTAATTAGATAGCAACATTTCATATCGCTTACAGTTACTGTAGCCATGTCTGTTTTAAATATGGCTACAGATTAAGTCAACTTTACATGACATTAGCGTAAGTCTTATCCATTTCGTTCTATCGACCGCACCACTGCCCTGAATTCGCTTAAAATCATCGCGGTTGCTCCCCAAAGTGGAACATCGTGTACATCCCAGAATGGCACGTCATATTGTGTTCCCCTCAGGGTCCAAGTTTCTCGTCGCAAAATCGACGTGTCCATTAAACTTGTAACGTGCCGGTGAAATACTTCATCAACTTCGTCCTCGCATAAGAGTAGTTCGGGCAGATTTTGTACAAAAGCCACAACGGGATGAATCAGATTACGAGAATGTGGTACATGTAGGGCCGACAAACTACCTAAAACCTGTGGCATAGTTTCAGGAACACCGATTTCTTCCCAGGTTTCCCGTAAAGCGGCCTGCTCTATAGACTCGCCCGATTCGATTCGTCCCCCGGGCAGACTAAGTTGTCCGCTGTGGGAGGGAAGCCTACTGCTTCGCAACGTGAGTGTAAATTGCAGTTCTGAGGTAGATGTATTTTCGGAAAGCAGCAGTAAAACGGCGCTTTTGCGTATGTTTTCGGGGGCATTGGGGATGGAAGCCGGAGGCAAATCAACCGGCCACGGAACCATTTCCAACTGTGCTTTTTCGCCAGGCAAATTCAGTTGCAATGCGGTTTGTATACTTTTCGGGGAAATCATGAGGCGCAATGTATTATCGGACTTTTAGTCGAGTCCATTGGTTTCCGGATTTACATTAATGCGAAATTCTTCTACAGGAATTCCTCCTATCAGGTGTTCCTGAATTATTCTTTCCAGAACGGCCGGTGTGCAGCTGTGATACCAAATTCCCTCGGGATATACCACCGCAATCGGACCGTTCGCACAGATTCTCAGGCAGTTGGCCTTTGTTCTGAAAATGCCGTCGTGTCCGCCTAGTTTTAGCTGATTGAGGCGGTCTTTGAGGTAATTCCAGGATTCCATCGAGAATTCCCGCTTGCAACATTTCGGATTTGTCGGATCTGCGCATAAAAATATATGACGTTTGATTTTCGATATTCCGAGTTCGGCTACGCGTTGTTCAAGTTTTCGAGGCATCGATTTGGTTAAATGTAACGTTCGTTTAAATAAAGAACCCCGGTAAACACGAATCAGTTTCGGTCTACCGGGGTCTGTAAAATAAGGCGAAATCAATAGAATTGGCCCAAATAGGTGAAAAAGGCTAAACTCAGCAAGTTCTGCGAATCTTTAAACTGGCCTAAATCAATTAAGGATGCGCTGCATTCATGATTTCACGGACCAGTCGGTCAGCTTTGTACACATGTCTCAACGACTCTAACATGCCGCGAGAATCTACCGAAACGGCTCGTGCACTGCGATCGTCGAGTATGAAATCGCTCGACCCCATGCCTTCGATATTGCTATCGAACGCAAGTCCGACAACTTCCAAATTCACGTTAAGTACGGGTGATCCGGAATTCCCACCGATAATATCGTTGGTCGATACGAAATTCACGGGCGTTGCTAAATCGAGCGTCACAGATGGTTTCTTCCAAACTTCCGGTAAATCCCATTCCGGTTCTCCAACGTGCGAGTAATGTCGGTCGTAGAGTCCGTAAAATGTGGTGTAAACCGGGGCTTTTGTGCCATTGTATTCGTAGCTGGAAACCACTCCATCAGAAATCCGCAGGGAAAATGTAGCGTCGGGCGGGGTGCTGGTTCCGTTTATGGTGAACCGGGCGCGACCCAACTGACTCAACAACTCAGCCTCTTCCTGTGCCAAAGCCTGGTAGTTTTCCTGA
>JAIUMT010000034.1 GCA_022565415.1 Balneolales bacterium
ATTGACGGCCGATATTCGGTCATATCCAACTGGGATGTATTAATTAATGTTAAAAATCGTGATCAGAAAAATGAGAATACTGAGTTGTTTTCGCGAAACTATGATATACGAGGATGGGAGCTAACGCCGGGAATTCGGTGGCGATATTCAGATCGGCTTCAAAATGGAGCTCAATTAACATACGGACGAAAACAAGATAAATCATCGGTTCAGGGAGCAGAATTAGAAGCAATACGAGTGCAAGCAGATGGGGTTTATTTCTTAGTGGATGATCTGCAGTTTCGATATCGGGGTGAATACAGGAACATGTTGTTAACGGGTGAGACGAGTAGTTTAGGAGAGTTTGAGCTCACCGATGGCGCCGGACTAGGCTCAAGTTGGATGTGGGGAGTTCAGTTTACGTGGAATGTAAACGAGTGGGTAAGAACCACGTTTCGATACGATGGGCGAACGGTGCAGTCTGGACGCAATATTCAGACAATGAGGCTAACGGTAACAGCCACTTTCTGATAAACAAAGAAATCTGAAAGAAAGCGGTTTAATACTTTGAAAAGGGGTGGATAATTCTTAAAATTCAATCAATAAAGAAATGTTACGGATGCAATGTGTTAATGGTTAGGCTTTTGACATTTAAGCTAAAATCATCTATCATTTTGAATTCAATTTTCAGACAGACAACAAACAAAAGATAAACTGGAGAATCTATGTCCTTGTCATTTGGCACCCTGCTTATGCAAGTTGGAATGGATGAAGGCCCATTCAACGTGCTTGTATACTATTTCAACGAAGGTGGCGCATTTATGTGGCCGGTATTGATTAGTGTAATTATTGGTCTTGCAATATTTTTAGAGCGAGTGATTACGCTGAACCGCGCCGACATCAACACCCGAAAATTCATACTTGACGTCAAAGATGCATTACAAACTGGTGGTATACCTGCTGCCGAAGAACTATGCTCCCAAACACGTGGACCTGTAGCTTCTGTATTTCAAGCAGGCTTGTTACGTGCCGATGAAGGAATTGATGCTGCAGAGAAAGCGATTACAGCTTATGGCTCAATCGAAATGAGTTTCCTCGAGCGTGGAGTGGTATGGCTTTCGTTATTTATTGCGCTTGCACCGTTATTCGGATTTACCGGAACTGTAGTTGGTATGATTATCGCCTTTGATGCTATTGAAGCAGCTGGTGATATTTCGCCATCGCTTGTAGCTGGTGGTATTAAAGTAGCCCTTCTAACAACAGTAGCTGGTCTACTTGGTGCTATTGTACTTCAGATCGGTTACAACTACTGTATTTCAAAAATTGACCGTCTGGTCGTTGAAATGGAAGAAAGTTCAATCGTTTTGATCGACTCCATTGCGCTGATGTCTCAAGGTAAGAGCATCTTGACCGACGAAGAGCAAGCAAAAGTAGATGCTGTGAAATCCAGCAACGATAGTAAAGACGCATAATCCAAACAGTGAGTTATCATGAGTATTAGTGAAATTGCACTGACCGGATTTGTGGTACTTCTTGGAATCGCTCTGATATTAATTGCCATTTTTGGCATTAGAAATATTATCAGTGGCAAGCACGAAGTAGGCAAAATCGTAGTGATCTTAATCCCATTTGTAATATTTGGGATTACCTACGGTGTTTCTGGTCAGCTATCTGAATCAGCATTAGCGACATTTTTGATTCTGCTTGGATCAATGGTAGCATTGATTTTTGTGGGCGGCGTCAGAAGTTCATTTAAATTTTAAACCAACAGTAAAGGAGAACTATGTTTGGTAAGAAAAAAGGAAGACGTTCGGCCGAAATCCCATCGTCCTCATTAGCCGACATTGCGTTTCTTTTGCTGGTGTTCTTTCTGGTTGTTACAACTATCGACGTTGATACGGGTATTGGTTTAGTTCTACCTCCGCCACCGGATGATACAGAGCCACCGCCACCTATCCGTGAGCGTAACTTGTTGAAGATTCTGGTTAACTCCCAGGGCTTGGTACTAATTAACGAACGACCGACCGCAATCACTGATGTGAGACAGCGAGTGGCTGATTTTGTTGATAATGCCAACCGGGCAAATGATGAGAATCTTTCGGTATCTCCTCAAACTGCGATTGTGTCAATTAAAACTGACCGTCAAACACCTTACGATATCTATATCAATATGCTTGATGAGGTTCGGGGTGCTTATGCTGAGTTACGTGATGCAGCCAGTATGGCTCAGTTTGGGATGAACTATGAACGATACAGGAATTCGGTTCCATCAACATCTGATGATCAAATCAGGCAGCAGTATCCGATGAACGTATCGCTCGCAGAACCAGATCCCGGAACTCAATAAGGAAGACACATGTCAAAATTTAAGAAAAAGAACGCTACGACGAAGCAGGAAGTGCCTACAACGGCTATGCCGGATATTGTATTCATGCTCCTGATCTTCTTTATGGTTACGACTGTATTGCGTGAAGTTACCCTGCAGGTACGTGTTGAGCTTACCAGAGCCGAAAATATCGAGAAAATCGAGCAAAAGCGTCTGGTTAGTTACATCTACATCGGACCACGCATTATGGGAAACAACTTGTTTGGTGAAACCCGTGTCCAAATCGATGATGCACTTATCGAAGATCTCGGATTCATCAGAAGAATTATGTACGATAAACTACTGGAACAACCGCGCCTAATCGTTTCACTTCGGGTCGACAGAGATTCCGAAATGGGAATGATCTCCGATGTTCAGCAGGAGTTGAGAGAAGCAGGTACGCTTCAAATCAATTACTCTACTCGCAGACTGCAATAGTCCTCGTTTATCCGTAAATTATAAGGCCGTTCGCTCCACAGCGTTCGGCCTTTTTTTATTTATTCAAGATACATGGCTAAAACATCATTCACGCCAGTTAGCGAAGCTGGCCGTTACAAAGTTATTCGTGACATTAAAGAACAACTCAAATCACTAGATTCAGCAAATACAAATGTAGTAAAAGGTATTGGCGACGATTGCGCAGTTTTACGTGTCGCACCCGATAACCCTGATTTTTTACTCCAAACTTCAGAAACGTACGTCGAAGGCGTTGATTTTGACCTGAGTTACGCCCCATTGCAACATTTAGGCTATAAACTGATGTCTGCCGCCGTAAGCGATATCTACGCCATGAATGGAGTTCCAGTTAGTGTAACCATCAACCTGGCCATACCGAATAAAATTTCGACTGAAATGATCTCCCAATTGTACTCTGGCTTTACTAAAGCCTCGGAGGTTTATTCAAGTCCTATTGTTGGTGGAGATATCACCGCTTCACAATCGGTACTGGTAATATCGGTTTCCATGATTGGAACTACCCACGAAGACCGTATTACCTACAGATCGGGTGCCGCAATCAACGACGCAGTCTGTGTTACCGGCGACCTGGGTGGCGCCTATGCCGGACTTCGCGTACTGCTCCGAGAAAAGAAAATATGGGCAGAATCCGGAGCCAACGATGCATTTGAACCAAATTTAGACGACTACGAGTACGTTGTACGTAGACAGTTGGTCCCACAATCGCGTAACGACCTCATCGAATCAATGCGCGAACATTCTGTAGTACCCAGTTCCATGATCGACATCAGCAAGAACTTACTTCAAGACCTGATGCAACTTGTAACAGCTTCAAAAGTAGGAGTTAAACTCTTCTCAGCTGCAATACCAGTCGCTCTGGAAACCCGTGCAGTTGCCGAAGAGTTCGAAGAAGATGTAGATCAATATGCACTACAAGGCGGCGAAGACTACGAACTTCTATTCACTCTACCAGAAAAAGATGTCAACAAACTGATGAACCATTTCAAAGACTTTGTGGTAATTGGAAAAATTTTACCCAAAGACAAAGGCGTTCAAATGCAAACAGCCGAAGGCGATTCCATGCATTTTGATACATCTCAAATGGAATGAGTTCGCTATTTTTACAGTTTCATATTTATTAGTATTCAACTTTAACACGCGCTGATCGTTAATCAGCACGTCAATTAACACATCAATGTCTCAAGACAAACCCAAAAAAGACGCAAAACAGTCATCACCCGGCAAAGGACCCAAAATTTCGATTTGGATTTACCTTGGTGTGCTATTAATTCTGCTTTCCGTCCATTCCCTATTTTCGATCCCAGATACAACCGACAGAATCGAGTATTCCACATTCCTAGACCACGTTAGAAATGGCGTCGTTGAAGAAGTTACCGTGGTTAACGGAATCGAAATCCGAGGTAAATTTAAGAGATCAGCTGTAGAGAGCGGTCAGGTCAACGTACCTGAACGTCCGGAATCCTCTTGGACCTCTACCCCTGCCGAGCCTATTTTCCGGTTTCATACCACTATGTTCGATGGAGACGACATCAGACCAATTCTAGAAGAACATGGCGTCAAATACGATGCTAAGGTCGAAGAGAACTGGTTTAGTGGGATGTTCACCTGGATAATTTTCTTACTCGTGCTGGTTGCATTCTGGATTTTCATATTCAGAAGGATGAATCCGGGTCAGCAGGTTCTTAATATTGGCAAGAACAAGGCCATGTTGTACGATAAATCCAGCGAAAATAAGGTTACATTCAAGGATGTTGCCGGACTTGAGGAAGCGAAAGAGGAAGTAGAAGAGGTTGTGGCGTTTCTGAAGAGTCCTGAAAAATTCACCAAATTGGGGGGTAAAATTCCAAAAGGTGTTCTCTTGGTTGGACCTCCGGGCACCGGTAAAACGCTTATGGCGAAAGCTACTGCGGGTGAAGCTGATGTACCATTTTTCAGTTTAAGTGGTTCCGATTTCGTTGAGATGTTTGTTGGAGTTGGCGCAGCGCGAGTTCGTGACTTGTTCAAGCAGGCGAAGGAAAAAGCGCCATGTATCATCTTTATTGATGAGATTGATGCTATTGGACGAAGCCGTGGTAAGAACGCCATGACAGGCTCAAACGATGAGCGGGAGAACACGTTGAATCAGCTTCTTGCTGAAATGGATGGTTTCGGAACCGAAAAAGGCGTGATTATGATGGCCGCAACAAACCGTCCTGATATTTTGGATTCAGCATTGCTGCGTCCGGGTCGTTTTGACAGGCAAATTCTTATTGACAAGCCAGATTTAAATGGCCGCCTCGAAGTATTGAATGTTCACCTTCAGAAAATTAAGATCGCTAAAGATCTCGACGTCAAATTACTTGCATCTCAAACACCTGGTTTTGCCGGAGCTGAGCTTGCGAATATGTGTAATGAAGCAGCACTTTTGGCTGCACGGCGCAACAAAGAGCAAGTGGAAATGATCGATTTCCAAGATGCCATCGAGCGCGTCGTAGCCGGACTCGAGAAAAAGAACAAGATTATTAGTCCGCGTGAGCGCGAAATTGTGGCTTACCACGAGTCGGGTCATGCCATTGTTGGCTGGTATTTAGAGCACACCGATCCGGTTATGAAAGTGAGCATCGTTCCGAGAGGGTTGGCTGCGCTTGGATATACCCTCCAAACACCGCTGGAAGATCGATTCCTCATGACAACCGAAGAGTTGATGGATAAAATCTGTGCGCTACTGGGTGGTCGGGTTGCCGAAGAAATTGTGTTTGGCAGAATTTCAACGGGTGCTCAAAACGATCTTGAACGTATCACGAACATGGCATTTGCGATGGTAGCTGTTTACGGGATGAGCGACAAGCTAGGAAATATTTCTTATTACGATTCCGGCAATCCGGATGGAAGTTTTGGTTTCAACAAGAAGTATTCTGAAAGTACATCAGAGAAAATTGATGAAACCATTCGTCAGCTTGTTGATGAGTGTTATAAACGTACCAAAGAGTTGCTAACTCTGCATCGTAGTAAACTCGAAACAATGGCGAAAACATTGTTAGAAAAAGAGATTCTGAACGGAGCTGATTTAATTGACATGCTAGGTGAACGTCCCCACGGCAACTATCCGATCACCAAAGAAGATGTTGTTCGAATTCGTGAGATACGTCAAAAAGAGATCGAAGATGAGGAGCGGATAAAAGCTGAAAATGAAGTTTTGGCGAATATTGCAGCATCGGAAGAATCTGCTAACGTGACAGAAGAAACCTCTGATGAATCCGTTGATGAGGTCGCTGAGACACCAGATACTAAAAAGGATGACGACTCAAAATCCCCACTGTAGCAACCTGAAAAGCCTATATTTTGCATTATTTTGATTTGTTAAAAATAAAACTTAATTCTTGTGAATGTTTTTGGTGCTTGTTGAGTTATTACTAACTCAACAAGACTTTACTACCAATTTTGAATTAGTCACATGATTACAACCAGCCTGAAACGATTCTACGATCCTACTTTTGTTGTAACTCCAGAATACAGAAAGTCACTTCCGGATTTACAAAACGGACCAGCTTCACTAATTGAAGGTGAGAATGTTCCGATTCAGCAGGTAGGAATATCAGATTTCAAACTGCCGTTACGGTATCCAACACGTGATGGAAAAGAACTCCTGTTGGAGACTTCTGTGGACGGTTATGTAAGCCTGGATGCCGGAAAAAAAGGCATCAACATGAGTCGTATCATGCGATCTTTCTACAAGTTCAAAGATGAGCTGTTTCATCAGGATGTGCTGGAGTATGTGCTTCGAATGTATCGAGAAGATCTCCAAGCTCGTGATGCCTACATCAATTTGAATGTTAATTATCCGATGCTCAACAAGAGCTTGCGTAGCGACCTTGAGGGCTATCAGTACTACACGGTGACCCACGAAGGTACGATGGATGAAAAAGGCACCATGCGCCGATTCATGCATATCGAGTTTGTCTATAGCTCTGCTTGTCCGTGTTCGTATGAACTCGCAGAGCATGCCCGGGAGACTCGTGAAGTTGCGGCAATTCCGCATAGTCAACGTAGCGTTGCATACATCACCCTAGAACTTAACGAAGCGATGTGGGTAGAGGATGTAGTGGATTTATGCCGAGAAGCACTACAAACCGAAACACAGGTTATGGTTAAGCGTGAAGATGAGCAGGCATTTGCCGAACTCAACGGAGCTTACCAGAAGTTTGTCGAAGATGCAGCTCGACTTTTATACCACGTTTTCAACAAAAGCGAAATGGTTAAAGATTTCGTGGTGCGTTGTGTACATATGGAAAGTCTTCATAGCCACGATGCTGTTTCGAGAATTTCAAAAGGTGTTCCGGGCGGACTTAGATAAGTCTAATTTCAACCGAATTTTTCAGCCTCTGTGAGTGAAAACTTACAGGGGCTTTTTTATGCTTTAAATCTTTTCCATTTGACTATTGCAAGTCAGGTTTGCGACCTCAAATTTGCCCTACAGAACTCCTGTTCTACAAGCTGTGACCACCTGTTTAACACTGTAAACTAAATGGTTATTTGAGCCAATAACCTATTTGAGCACCTTGTTTATGGACAAAAAAATAGCCCGCTCCTGAGAAAAAGCGGGCTACTAAAGAAAGCAATTAAACCAGTGGTTTAGACTGTCAATGCTCTGCTTACTAATCTTTCTTGTTCAGCTGCGTGGAGTTTCGCCGATCCCGTAGCAGGAGCCGCAGCACTTACGCGACCAACATACCTAATCGACTGATCATCATTCGTTTGTTCCATTAGTCTGGGCCAAACAAATGTCCATCCGCCCATGTTCATTGGCTCTTCCTGACACCAAACGACATCCGTTACGTCCTCGTAATTGTCGAGAACTTCACGAACATCGGCATCCGGAAACGGATAAAATTGCTCTAATCGCACAACAGCTACATTTTCAATACTCTCATCTTGCTGGTGCTTCAACAAATCGTAGTACACCTTGCCCGAGCAAAATACAACGCGTTTAACTTTCGAAGGATCAGAAATATGTTGATCATCGATTACAGGCTGGAATTGTCCGTTAGCCAACTCTTCCGCATTCGACAAAGCTTGTGGGTGACGCAATAAACTCTTCGGTGAAGGAATTATCAACGGCTTTTTCTTCTCCTGTAATGCCTGTCTGCGCAATACATGAAAGTATTGAGCCGGAGTTGTACAGTTCACAACTTGCAAGTTATCCTCAGCGCAAAGCTGTAAATAGCGCTCCAAACGGCAAGACGAGTGTTCTGGTCCCTGACCTTCGTACCCATGCGGCAGCAACATCACAACCGAGGATGTTTGTCCCCATTTGGCTTCACTGCTGGAGATATACTGATCGATGATAATCTGGGCTCCGTTGCTGAAATCACCAAATTGAGCCTCCCAAATCACCAAAGCATCCGGATGCGATGTGCTGTAACCAAATTCGAATCCGAGTACAGCAAACTCACTAAGCAGCGAGTTGTAGACCATATATCGGCCCTGATTATCCTTATCGATGTTATTGAGTGGAACAAATCGCTCTAACGACTCGGTTCCGTGCAACACGGAATGTCGGTGAGAAAATGTCCCGCGTTCCACATCCTGACCTGATAATCGAATATCCTTACCTTCAATTAGCAATGTTCCAAGTGCAAGAGCTTCGGCAAACCCCCATTCGATTTTTCGCTCATTATTGGCAACGACTTCATTTCGTTTTGCAAGAATACGCAGCAATTTCGGGTTCGCATCAAAACTGGTAGGAACTGTATTTAATCGGGTAGCAACGGTTTTCAACGTTTCCATCTCGACAGATGTATCTGCCGGAGCAATACGATTCTCTTGAACCGAATCTTTTCGCTCGATATGCTCTTCATTAACTTCAAATGCCGGCACTGACTTCGCATCTTCAAAAGCCTGCTCCAAAATGGCATCAAACTCAGAGAATATTTGCTCGACTTCTTCACTTGAAAGCTCCCCACGTCGAATCAGTTCTCGGCTATAAACTTCCCGAACGGCATTATGAACGTTGATTTCCTTGTAAAGACTTGGTTGCGTGAAAGCCGGTTCATCGCCTTCATTATGACCATGCTTTCTGTAGCAAATCAAATCAACAACCACATCTTTTCCAAATTTTTGTCGGTAATCTAGCGACATTTTAATAGCGTGCGCACAAGCCTCCGGATCGTCGCCATTAACGTGGAAAACAGGCGCTAAAATCATTTTAGCCAGGTCGGATGCATATGTTGTTGAGCGTCCGTCTTTGGGCAGGGTAGTGAAACCAATCTGATTATTGATGATAACATGAATTGTACCGCCGGTTTTGTAACCATCAAGCAACGACATATTCAACGTTTCGGCAACAACACCCTGACCTGCAAAAGCGGCATCACCATGAATAAGCAGTGGGAGTACCGTTTGAGACTTATCGGGGTCTCGTAAATCCTGAAATGCCCTGGCTGCGCCCTCAACGATGGGGTTAACCGATTCGAGGTGACTAGGGTTAGGCATCAAGTCCAGGCGGATTTCGCCGCCATCAGGAGTTACATGCTTCCCGGAAGTACCCAGGTGATACTTCACATCGCCAGAACCGTGAAACGAAGAAGGATCAATATTACCATCAAATTCAGCGAATATTTTCGAGTATGATTTTCCGAGCGTGTTTACCAGCACATTGAGTCGTCCCCGGTGGGCCATCCCCACAAAAACTTCATCAATATCATACTTGCCGGCGTGGTTTAGCATGGAATCCAGCATTGGAATAAGTGATTCAGCACCCTCGAGTGAGAATCGTTTATGTCCGACATATTTCTTATGCAAAAATTCCTCAAAAGCCGCCGCATGATTCAATTTGCGCAGAATGGCAACTTTTTCGTCCTTATCGAAACTGGGAGTGTTCGTGGTCGACTCCATCATCTGACGTAGCCATTCGCGCTCCGGACTGTTTTGAATGTAAAGAAATTCAACCCCGATTTTCCTGCAATACGTATCGCGTAGAAGCTGAACAATTTCACGGAGGGTTGCTTTTTCTTTGCCCCCGAGTCCGCCACAATAGAATTCACGGTCTAAATCCCACATCGAAAGACCAAAATATTCGAGTTCCAACTCCTGATTGCGTTTCGCTGATTCTCTAAGCGGATTGAGGTCGGCAATGGAATGTCCACGCGATCGATATGCCTGAATTAGCTGAATAACGGCGATGGCTTTTTTATTTGCTTCCAGGCCGCTTTGGGTTCCGTTCAGGAATCCGGCGTAGTTATCAGTTCCGTAAGAAATTGGTCGGAAAGGAACTTCGAGGTCTGCGAAAATCTGATCGTAAAAATCTTCTTCGCCATTGAGCAATGAGTGAATTCGTGAAAGAAATTCGCCCGATTCGGCACCCTGAATGATTCGGTGATCGTAGGTGCATGTCATGCTCATGACTTTGCTAATGCCCAAGTGATTGAGCACATCCTGAGACATGGCTTGAAATTCGGCAGGGTAGTTCATTGCGCCTGTTGCAATAATTGCTCCCTGACCTTTCATAAGCCGAGGCATAGACGAAACCGTACCGATGGTACCCGGATTGGTTAAACTGATGGTAGTTCGTTCGAAGTCTGATATTTCGAGTTTGCCACCTCGCGCCCGTTTAATCAGGTCGTCGAAAGCGTCCATAAACTCAGAAAATCTCATTTTGTCGACGCCCTTAACATTGGGCACCATCAGACTTCTGGAACCGTTTCGTCCGGGAAGGTCGATTGCCACACCGAAATTTATAGAACCAGGATCAACGCTGTACGTTTTACCGTCGTTAACTTCATAGTAACAATTCAGAGAAGGGAATGTTTTCAGCGCCTGAATAATGGCCCAACCAATCAGGTGCGTAAAGGTTACTTTTCTGCTAGTGCGTTGCTCGAGATGTCGGTTCAGCAGAATACGATCTTCCCAGAGCATCTTAACCGGCATAACACGCAGCGAAGTTGCAGTAGGAATCTCCAAACTGACTTCCATGTTTTCGGCGATTTTACTGGCCGCACCACGGAGCATATTTCGAGAAGCATCCGCCGGAAGTTCAGCTTCTTTGGCTTTTGGTTTTGCCGCAGGTTTAGCTTCTTTTGTGGAAACGCTTTTCTCAGACTTTGGAGTAGAAATTTGCTGAGGGGTTGTATCAGTTACCGGTTTCGTAGAAGAGCCAGGAACTTCACCTGATTCCATTTCTTCAAAGTACTGTCGCCAGTGATTCGGAACGGAGTCTGGATCTTGGCTAAACTGCACATACAATTCCTCTACGAGGGCTGTATTCGGACCGAACACTTCTTCTAAGTTCTTCAATGTATTGGCTATATGATGTTAATACGGGCGTTGTATAAACTCTGTTTTGGCGGTGTTTATCCTGTATGATTTCCTTACTAACTAACGCGCAAAACTATGTTGAAATAATAAACTCTGAAATTACCGATTTCAGCTATTAAAGTCGATGTGAAAAATGTCACTTTCGCACCTTTTCACATCCGTTAAAACATGGAAAAAACACATTATGCAAACGCTTATTTGGTATATTCACGCAAATGAAATAAGTAAACAACTAACGCTAGAGAATATCACGAATGCAACCATCTACCAAACAAACCGGAGCAGAGAATATATTTTGGGATTTAAGCGATTTGTACAAGAACGCCGACGATCCACAATTTGAACTCGATAAAACATTTCTAAGGGAGCAGGCTGAGCTTTTTGAGTCGACCTACCGTGGCAAAATCGCAGATTTAGACGCAAAAGAGTTGGTTCAAATCCTTACTCAGTACGAAACTATTAGCGATACCCTCGGAAAAATGGGCAGTTTCGCCTACTTGCAATGGTCTACCAACACCGAAAACGCCGATTTCGGTAAGCTGATGCAGTCTGTAAACGAGTTCTCTTCTGAGTTATCTCAGAAACTGGTCTTTTTTGATGTAGAATGGCTTGCTGTGGATGAAGACAAGGCCACGGAATTGATCAACGACGAACTCCTGCAAAGTAGACGACACTTTTTACTCGCATCACGTCGATACAAAGAACACATCCTGTCTGAAAAAGAAGAGCAAATTCTTACTGCTAAGTCCGTCACCGGATCGAATGCCTGGGTTCGGTACTTCGATGAGACACTCGGAGCGGCCCGGTTTGAACTCGACGGTGAAACACTCACCGAGCAGGAAGTTCTCAGCAAAATGCACGAATCGGATCGTGAACTTCGAAAGCGTGCCGCAGATAGTCTTACTGAGGGGTTCAAAAAACACAAACGAACCCTCACATTCATCTTTAACACATTGCTGGCGGATAAATTCACCAATGACACCCTCCGAAAGTATCCGAAGTGGATTTCCGGACGGAATTTGTCGAACCAGATTGCCGATGAAACGGTCGACACTCTCGTCGGATCTGTGAAAGATCACTATCATATCGTTCAGCGGTATTACAAACTCAAGCAGTCACTTCTCGGCTACGAAGATTTCTGTGAATACGACCGCTACGCGCCACTTCTTCAGAATGAATCTACTGTTAAATGGGATGAAGCCCGTGAAATGGTACTTGAGTCGTTCGACGGATTTCATCCGGAAATGGGCTCAATCGCCCGACGATTTTTCGACGAGAATTGGATCGATGCGGCAATTCGTCCGGGTAAACGGGGTGGGGCATACTCTGCCAGTACCGTGCCTTCGGTTCACCCCTATGTTTTTATGAATTATGATGGTCGCGTGCGTGATGTACAAACGTTGGCGCACGAATTAGGCCACGGAGTTCACCAGTATTTGTCCCGCGAGCAGGGTGTGTTGCAGAGCGATACTCCGCTAACCACGGCCGAAACCGCATCTGTCTTTGCAGAAATGCTTGTTTTTCAAAAGCTCATGCGCGAACTGGACGATCCGAAGGAGAAACTGGCGCTTTTGATGGGAAAAATTGACGATACCATTGCCACCGTATTTCGTCAGGTTTCGATGAATCGTTTTGAGGAGGCCATTCATACCGCCCGCCGCGAAGAAGGGGAACTCACCGCCGACCGATTCAGCGAACTATGGCGCGAAACGCAGGTTGACCTCTACGGCGATTCTGTCACCCTCACAGAGAATTATGATCTTTGGTGGTGCTATATTCCTCATTTTCTGCACACCCCGGGATATGTTTATGCCTATGCGTTTGGAGAATTGCTGGTTCTGGCTCTTTACGATAAATTCGAGAAGGGAGAAGAAGGTTTTCAGGAGAAATATGTTGAGCTTCTGCGTGCAGGAGGCAGCGATTGGCCCGAAAATTTGGTCGGAAAACTAGGCGTCGATATTAATGACACTTCATTTTGGAACAACGGCTTGGGAATTGTAGATTCATTAGTGAAAGAAGCCGAAGAGTTGGCCAAATCTTTGAAAAAATAGTTCATGCCAGAAGTACGAAATCACGTTATCGATAACGATCCCATTGCTGAAAAACGCGAAGAACGCGCATTACGAAATTTCAAACAGGTTTTGCGGGAGATGTTATACCTGTTGATGCAATCGACACGGTGCGACACAGCTAGTTTGCATTGGGTAAACAAAGACAGAAAACAGTTTGTACTCGAAGCCTCTTGCAGCAGGTTGGAGCAGGCTATGTTTCAGGACCGGGTGCAATTTGAGAACTCCTATCTCGAAGACTATCAGGATTTAACTGAGCCAATTCAGCTAGAAGTGGGCGTTCATCTGCAACCCGAGCAACTCACGCATTACTACAAAGAGGCTCCGGTGCGCTTTTTGAATGTGCTTACGTTCATGAATCGTGGCGACACGGTTGCACTTACGGTGCTGGAATCGGCCGACTCGACAATCACATCAGAAGACGAAGAAGCCGTAGTTTCGTACACAAATGCGCTGGGAAACCTGCTTTACACATTTTTAGAACTCAGTGACTTATCTGTAAATGAATCGCAATGGGTTGAGTACGATGAAATGCTCGATCAGGTGAATTCCCGCGACGATCATGCCTTGTTGCTCGATAACGTAATGTCTCAGCTACAAGGATTTTTACACAAAGGTGGTGTGAGCATGCTTTGCCGCGGCGCAGATGGTTGGAGAGTGGTGCTGAATTCGGCTTATTCTGCCAATGCACCGGCGATCGGATCTGTGCTGCACGAAAATACCATCGCCTATGAGGCTTTGAAGTCAGGCAAACCAGAGTTCTCGATTCATTTCAATGGAAATCCCCGACGAGTGTCGACCTCCGAACCCATTTCTCAGGGCGCAAGTTTGGCGATTCCGCTACTACTGCACGATCGGCGTCAGGCCGTGTTTGTGGTTTACGACGAAAACCCGTTGCTTTTCAAGGAATCCATCAAGCACAAACTTTCGAACTTGGTGCGCGTGGCCTCCCTCAAAATGATGGCATCGCGCGAGTCGTACAAGGTGAACACCGATTTCATGGCGAATTCCACGGGCGCGTTTACCGCTCCGATCGTAGAAAGAACCATCTACCGCCAACTCAAACGCACGCGGTTGTTCCCGGAGGAGCATACCTGGGTTGCGATGTTCTCTTGCGACGAAATCAATACGTTAAGAACCCGGTACGGAATGGAGGATTTGGCCGATATCCAAAAGCAGGTTGTGCGCAAAAGTGTGATGCAAGGCGAGCAGACCTCCGGAATTATCGGATTTCATGCCGACTACATTTACACCGCTGTGATTCAATCCTCCCGCGAAGATGGAATCGACGATTGGCTCGCTCACATGCTCTTGCAGCAGGAAAAACCGTATGAATGTTCTGAGGATGAAATCAAATTGAGTTTCCGGGTAGGATACACGCGGTTATCGTCGGAGGCAACCGACGTTTATCAGGTTCTCAAATCAATTAAAACGGCATTTTCGGATGCCAGCAGAAGTTCTAAATTTTCAGTGGAAGTTTAATTTATGGCGAATGTTTACTTGGTAATTGTTGATGGATTAGGCGTTGGGGCTCAAGAAGATGCGTATTTGTATGGGGATGTTGGTACGAACACCGCAGGACATGTTGCAGCGGTGACCCGATGTGCCCTTCCGAATATGGAAAAACTAGGTTTTGGCAATATAATTCCGATCGACACCGTGCCCCCGGTGAAGTCCCCATCAGCAGCCTGGGGAAAAATGAGAGAAGTTTCGGCCGGAAAGGACAGTACTACGGGTCATTGGGAGATTGCCGGCGTGACCATGAATAAGCCGTTTCCTACGTATCCGAATGGATTTCCCGACGATGTTGTACAGGCATTTTGTAAGTCGGTCGGCGTTGACGGCATACTGGCCAATGCTCCGTACAGCGGCACCGACGTAATTCAGCAGTTTGGCGACGAACACTGCGCTACCGGAAAACCCATTGTGTACACCTCCGCCGATAGCGTATTTCAAGTTGCATGTCATGTCGAGACAACTGATCTGGAAACGTTGTACAAATGGTGCGAAATTGCCCGGGAACAGATTATGGTGGACGAGCACGCCGTGGGCCGGGTTATTGCCCGACCATTTACAGGCGAATCGGGTGCTTACACAAGACTTTCCGATCAACGCCACGATTTTTCGTTGTTGCCTCCATATCCGAATTTACCCGAGTATTTGCAGAATGAGGGCGTCAAAACGTATTCGGTGGGTAAAATTATCGACTTATTTGCCGAAAAAGGGTTCGATCAATATCGTCGAACGAAGAACAATCCTGAGGGAATTGCGCAGTTATTGAATGTGATGAGCGCCGTTAAGGATAGTTTTGTGTTTGTGAACCTGATTGATACCGATCAGCTGTTCGGACACCGAAATGATCCCCACGGATTCGGTGCATCGCTTGAGGAATTCGATAGAGCTTTGCCAGCAATTCTAGGAAAACTGGGCAAAGATGATGTTCTCATCATAACGGGCGACCATGGAAATGATCCGACTACACCGGGTACCGATCACTCTCGCGAGTTTGTCCCCGTTTTGGTGTATCCGGCCGCTGCTGCAGTTGGAACAGAACTCGGAATTCGCGCATCGTTTCGGGATGTGGCCGCTTCGGTTGTTCAGTACTATGGCAAGGCAAATCCATTTGATGGAATATCGTTTTTGAAATAGTGATTTACCCATGATTGCTTGGAATATCACGGGAAATCTTCTTACTTTCAAAATAAGCAGATAATGCGCACGGGCGCTGATTTCTTCGTTTCGCACTAACAAGTAACATCAAAACGGACGACACTCACGTGGCTAAAAAGAAAAAAGAAGCGAAAGCGCAATCATCATCTGGTATTTCGAACCGAGAGTCGCAGTCTTTGGATCGTTACTTGCAGGAAATTGGCAAAGTTCCCCTCATAACTCCCGAAGAAGAAGTTCGTCTGGCCAAGGAAATTCAGGCCGGAAACCAAGAAGCTCTCGAGAAATTAACCAAAGCCAACCTCCGATTTGTTGTTTCTGTAGCAAAACAGTACCAAAATCAAGGTTTATCGCTCGGAGACCTCATTAATGAAGGGAATCTGGGACTGATTAAGGCCGCGAAACGTTTCGATGAAACCCGCGGATTTAAGTTCATTTCGTATGCCGTTTGGTGGATTCGTCAGTCGATTTTGCAAGCACTTGCCGAGCAAAGCCGTATCGTACGTTTACCTCTGAATCGCGTTGGTGCCCTAAATAAAATTGGTAAGGAGCTGTCCAAGCTCGAACAAGAGTATGAGCGAGGTCCTTCAGCAGCTGAACTTGCCGAAAGCCTGGATATGACCATAGCGGAGGTTTCCGATACCATGCGGATTTCCGGGCGCCACCTTTCGGTTGATGCTCCATTTGCCCAGGGCGAAGACAACCGACTTCTCGACGTTCTGGAGAACGAAGAGACTCCGAGTCCAGAGATGGAACTCATGGGGGAATCGCTCAAAGTCGAAATCGAACGCGCCCTTGCCAAGCTTACAAAACGCGAAGCCGAAGTCGTTCGACTATATTTCGGAATTGGTCGCGA
>JAIUMT010000035.1 GCA_022565415.1 Balneolales bacterium
ATCAATCGTGAACAAGGCTGTTATGGCGTTTGTGTCGCCGTTTTCTACAAAGGCTTCGGAGAGTTTTGACCAGAAAATTCCGGCTTCGGGAACGGGTCCGAAGGTGTAGGTGTCGCCGTTGTCGTGTTGATATTCGAATTGGATGAAATTCTCGAAACGTATACCGGTGTCGCCGAATTTCACACTGTAACTGTTGTCGGAGAGACGCAATTCGGTGTTTCCAGCCGTGAAAGAGGCTTTATTGGCAGTCGAAGTGACTGCATCTGCATCCGACTGATACACATGCACAATGTGATATCCGCCGGCAGGAACCTCGATTTCGAAAGAGATGTCGTAGCGGCGTCCCCAACTTGTTTCCAGGAAATTGTTGCGAATGCTGTGTGCATTTGTGTCTGAAACGTGAATCGAAACAGGATTTCCGTCGGCATCTACGCCTGAAAGTGCTTTTTCGGGAGTGCGGTCGCCTTCTTCTGCCTTCGGATTCGCGAAGAGAATGCTTGTGTGAACGCGTTTCTTAACTGGCCACGGGTGCGGATTGTACACAAAAACGTCACTATTCAACGCCGATGTACTGGCAGGCGGTTGAATACCAGACTCTTGCATGGCCTCAATCTGCTCAACAATCAGCGATTCGGCTAACTCGCGTACTTGTCGGAACCGAACTTCATCGTCCTCGTGAACTCCGTCGGTGCTGCATCCGCAAATATCATCGTGCGGATGGTTTTGCAAGAGTAATTTCCAGTTGTAATCCAGAAAATCGGATGCATCAGACCGATTTGTATTGAATTTACTCCACAAATGAAGCGGTTCGGTGTACTTCTCTAATAGAGACTGCGCTTTATGATTTTGCTGTTTGAGGTAAATTCGAGTTGAAAATACGCTCGATAGAATGGGGTGGTCGGCGTTTCCGAGAAGATCGCCTTCGATAACTTCGTGGTCCAGATTTTGGGCCCGGACTTCGGTGAAGAAATCGTGGAAGGTTCCGTGTTTGAGTCCGGTATCGCTGCCATTGCTGTTAGCCAAAGCAAGTAAATCGGGTAGTTCAGGCTGCTCAGGCATGTGATCAAATCCGTTGTTAATCAGAAAAACAGATTCTTTTTGGAGGTTCTCAAGCTTTTTGATGGCTTCTTTGATGCGGGATTTGGCAAGTTCGGGATCCGGGACCAATCCGTCGAATCGTCCGTATTGGTCGGGATAGCCGAGTGCCGCACCGTTGAAATATCCATCAACGAGATAGGTGGTCAGAACTTTGCTGCCATCCGGACTTTGCCAATCGAATATGGTGCCAGATTTGGATTTGTCGAGGTCGCTAAGCCCACGCATGAATATGAACGAGTTGATGCCGAACTGACTGAGAACCTGGGGTAGCTGGGCGAAATGTCCGAACGGATCGGGCACATAACCCTCTTGCATGGCCGAACCGTAATTACGAGCTGTTCTCAAACCAATCTGCAGGTTACGAACTACCGATTCCCCGCTGACCAGAAATAGGTCGGGGAGGATGTACCAGGGACCAACAATCATTTTCCCCGATGAGATCAGTTTTTTTAGAACACCTTGGTTGTAAGGCTTGATTTCAAGGTAATCATCGAGCAGGATGGTTTGTCCGTCGAGCGTGAAAGAATGGTAATCTTTGTTTTGCTGCAGAAGAGTAATCAGCCGGTCGATCATTCTGACCATTCGATGTCGGAATTGTTGGAAGGTCAAATACCACGCACGATCCCAGTGTGTATGCGATACAACAATTCCAGTTTTTTTCTTTTGGTCGATGGCTGACATATAAATCTATGAGTTTTCGATTTACGGGCTTTTCTGAAATATACACAATCTTTAATGCTGAGCAATGGTCATAATAGACATAATGTATATTGAAACAAGTATAATTGCCGTGTTTAACAGTTAATAGCAATTCATTTAACAACAATATAGAATCGCTCAATAATAATCAACAGAAATAAAAAGCGCTTTTTAGTAAAATAATAACAAATAAATTTTGACTTATTGATTTTACTGATATAGATTGTTTGTGGAGTCATAATGTACATATTCAATGTGCATATTATGCTACAGTCGAAAATATTGCAGATAACGTAACGTCTGCGTAAATGCTTAACATCCAAAGGCATAGGTGTATATGAATAATTTAATACGATCAATACTTATTTTGGTATTAGTAACGGGAAGCGCTGCCACGATCAGCGCTCAAAATGGTGCATCAGCCCATAATTTGGTCGATATCGCTTACAATGGCATTCCTGTTGAAGTTGATGGAGACTTGACCGACTGGGACGATGCTCATTTCGTATTTATGAGCCAAGACAGTCCTTTTTTCCTGCAAATTACGAATGGTCAGCCGGTTCAGGGAATCCCCGATAGTCCGGCCGATTTCAGCGCGTTTTTTGCCTTAAAGATGACTGATGAGGCCATTTATATAGCTGCTCGCGTTCGCGACGAAGGTATTCCTCTCTATGATGAGCCTGCGGGACCGAACCTGGCGTTCGATTTTGACCACATCAGTCTCTATTTGAGTCTTTTCGATATCGGAGATCGCTCGAGAAGTCCGCATTTGGAAGGACCAACCGGAGATTTGGTCAATTTCAACTTCATCAATCCTGTAACAGAAGAGTCTTTTGAGTCAAGTCGGCATTATCGTATCGGCCCTGGAACCGATGATACGGAGTCAACACTCGGCCCAGATTTTCAGTTGCTACTTCGCGCCATAGAGCACGATCCGGCCACGTTTGTTTCGCGAAATCACACCTACAGCGGTGCATATGTCGATACTACCATTGGTGGAACTACAGCAGCAGCTGTTTTGTGGGATGATGAACTCGGTTATAACATTGAGTGGAGAATTCCATTCAGTTCTCTAGCAGGTAAGATTGCCAAAGGTTCTGGACCATTTGCTGATTTTGAGTGGCCGCTTTTCGAACCAGCGCACGGAATGATTATTCCATTCGATGTTGATATTACCGATCGTGACGAACCAAGTTTGCCAGACCAGTATATCCCGAACACGTACTTGCGTGCAGGTCAATATCCGGCGTTATGGCGTGATGCACACAATTTTGGCATGCGTGGTCGCATTGTTGATCTCAGCCAAAACGCATGGGATCGTCCGAATTCTAAGTTCTACATCGACTACAAGCCTGAGCAAAACATCACTATTGATGCCGACCTCAGCGACTGGTCAGATGCCATGTTCTACGGGAACAGCCAAGATCACCCTCATTTCCTCCAAATAACGAATAATTCACCGGTTCAGGGCATTCCAGAAAGTCCGGCCGATTTCAGTTACTACTTCTCCATGAAGATGGATGATGATAACGTGTACGTAGCTGCTGTTGTTCGCGATGAAGGAACTCCAATGATTGAAACTCCGGCCCCACCAAACCTGGCTTTCAATTACGATCACCTAACCTTGTATCTCGGACTATACGATATTGGCGATCGGCCGGGAAGTCCGCACGTGGAAGGTAGCAGCCCCGGTGCTACTACGTTCAATTTCATTAATCCGATTACCGAAGAGTCTTTCGAAGGCAACCGCCACTACCGAATCGCTCCAGGTTACGACGATACTGAAACAACGCTCGGACCAGACTATCAGCTTTTACTTCGTGCCATCGATTTCACGGTAGAACCATTCGATTCTGAGCAGTTCACCTACAGTGGTGCTTATGTTGATACGACCATGAAAACCACCGTTGCTGCAACGAAGTTATTCGATGACGAAACCGGTTATTTCATCGAGTGGAAAATTCCATTATCTGAGCTTGCAGGACAAATTTCAAAACGACAAAGTCCGTTTGCAGACTTCGAATGGCCACTATTTGAACCATCAGCCGGACAAATCATCACGTTTGATGCAGATGTAACCGATTTGGATGATGGCGATCGTGGAAACAACCGTTTCATGCGAATAGGCCGATATCCTTCCTTATGGCGTGATGCTCACAATTTTGGCATGCGCGGGCATATCATCCAGGATGGAATCCCGACATTTACCAGTATTGATGATATCGCAGATGGACATACCGAACGACCAACATCGATCGCATTAGCCCAGAACTATCCGAACCCATTCAACCCGGTAACAACCATTCAGTTTGCATTGCCAGAAGCACAAAATGTGCGCTTGAGTGTGTACAACTTGCTTGGTCAGGAAGTTGCCGTTTTGGTTAACGGTGTTCAGGCAGCGGGAACTTCACGTGTGAGTTTCGATGCCACCAACTTGAGCAGCGGCATGTATATCTATCGACTCACTACCGGAACGGAAAGTGTGAGCCGCAAAATGCTCCTAATTAAATAAGGTTGACAGGTTCTTTCATAGCGAATCTCTCTCAAACCAATCTCCGATACGTGGTGGATAACCCCGTATCGGATTCTTCTTTTTTTCATCCGATAACCGTGGTTCAAAAGTCGCTAACATGTCACGTATCTGCTTATTTTTATTAATTGCTGGGTTTTTACTGTCTGCTTCGGCCGTTTCGGCACAAACGGGCAAGGTCGAAGGCCGTGTAGTCGATCAGGATGGTGAGCCTTTAATTGGCGTAAACGTAGTGGTAGAAGGTACCACTCGCGGAGCATCAACCGATCTGGATGGGTATTATTTCATCCTGAATGTGCGTCCGGGAACGTTTAATCTCGTGGCAACTTACCTGGGTTTCGACCCGGTAACCGTTACGGATGTAAGCGTATCAGTAGACCGCACTACCACCATTAACTTCGAGATGTTTGAATCCGGACTGATGCTCGGTGAAATCACGGTTTCTGCCCAGGCTAACATGATCACCCGCGACAGAACATCAGCCTCGGCGAAAGTCAGCGGCGAAGAACTTCAAATCCTTCCAGTAGATAACTTCCAGCAGGCGGTGTCGCTTCAGGCCGGCGTAACCCGCGGACAAGGCGGCTCCATCCACATCAGGGGAGGTCGAACCAGCGAAGTAAAGTACTATGTTGATGGAATCGCGGTATCGAATCCGTTCAATTTCGGACTTTCCGTACCTGTCGAAAATACAGCAGTTCAGGAGGTCGAAGTCATCAGTGGTAGCTTTAATGCAGAATTTGGTCAGGCTAACTCAGGTATTATCAACATCGTTACCAAAGAAGGCGGAGACGAATTTCAAGGCACTTTCATCAGCAGCGTCGGCGGATACATCTCCCGCAGAGACGATATCTACTACGAAATCGGAGAGGCTAACCCAATCGGAATTCGCTCGGTTGAGGGTTCTTTTTCTGGTCCGACCCCGATTTCTTCGCTTAAGTTTTTCTTAAACGCTCGCTACACCGAAGACGAGGGCCACCTTTTCGGACGAAGAAGATTCACTCCAGCCGATAGCTCGAATTTTAGCAGCGCCAACCCCGATTCGTGGAGTATTGTATCCACAGGCGACAACGCAGTTGTGTCGATGAACGACCGAGTCGGACTAACCACACTCGGTAAGTTAAACTGGGATGTAACCCGTGATTTCAAATTGTCATACTCATTCACTCGAGGGTATAACAGATCGCATTTTTACAACCACAACTACCGGTTAAATCCGGACTTCATGCCAACCCAACGAAGTGAGAACTTCAATCACCTCGTTACGGTCAACCATGTACTATCGAATCGATTATTTTACAATCTACGATTCACGGCGAACAGCACAAATTTCACTCAGTTTGTGTACGAAGATCCGTTTGATCCGCGATACAGAAACATATTCGGACGTGGAAATCAGCCGGCGTTTATGTTTAACACGGGTGGTGTAGATAATTATTACCTGGACAGAAACAGTCAAACCTACGCGCTTCGATTTGATATCACGCGTCAGACAGGCCGCTCGCACCTCATAAAAGCTGGATTTGAATACCGCCAGAATGAACTAAACTACGAGGACTTCAGAATTCAGGTAAATCCGTTCACATATGGTGATTATAATTCGCGAATTCAGTTTAACGATGCCAGATTGTATCGCCAATACACGCGTAATCCGTTAGAAATCTCGGCCTACATTCAAGACAAAATTGAAATCCGTGATTTGATTATCAACGCCGGGATTCGGTTCGATTATTTTGATCCGCAATCGCGGGTTCCAACCGATTTGCGCGATCCAGATAACTCACTTACCAATCGTCCCGAAGAGGAAGCTTTTCGCGATGCGAGTGTGAAATGGCAATTTAGTCCACGACTCGGATTCGCATTTCCGATTACAGCCAATGGCGTGATTTATGCTTCTTACGGACAATTTTTCCAGATTCCGGAATTTCAGCGTCTGTACGAAAATCCGAGATTTGCCGTGCGCGGTGGCACCTTCAATACCGTTTTGGGAAATGCCGACCTGGAAGCCCAACGATCTGTCTTATATGAAATCGGATTACAACAGCAGTTAAATCCGTATTTAGCGCTCGACTTAACGGTTTATCACCGTGATATCCGTTTCTTGCTTGGAACGGAATTGTTTGAGGCTTACTCTGGCGGCGACTCTTATGGTGTGTATAAAAATGCGGATTTCGGATCGGTTCGTGGTGTAACAGCTGCGTTCTCGTTTTTTGAGCCAAACACTGGCGTGTCGGCATCCATCAACTATACCTATCAGTCGGTGCAAGGAAACGGATCAGATCCACAGCAGGCATTTTTCGATGCACAAAACAACACCGAAGCCAACTCGATTTTGATTCCTCTGGCCTGGGACATGCGTCATAATATTAGTGGAAACATTGCGATGCGACTTCAAAACTGGAATGTCGGGATTGTGGGCGAATACAGAACAGGGTATCCGTTCACACCACGCGATATTGTGGGAAGCAGTATAACTGAGCAACGAAATCAGGCCCGATACAATCCGGAATTGTATTTCGATATTCGGATGTCGCGAATTGTGCGATTTGGCGATACCCGAGCTCAAATCTTCATTATTGGTGAGAATCTGCTAGACTTCTACCGAACCGACCGATACCCGAACCTTCGTCGCGACGAAATCGAGGCGAGTCGACAAAGCGGAATAGAGCAAGTTAACACACGCGAAGAGTTTGTTCGAAATCCACTGGTTCAGCCAACGCCCCGAATCATTCGCGCCGGACTCCAGTTCGATTTCTAATTTAGCACACCATGTTACGTCTTAAGGAAACAATGTCTATCCAATTTTCTATGAAACGCCAACTTCTCCTTACTTTTGCCGCAACAGCAATTTTGCTACTACCATTTTCGGATGTGTACGGGCAAGACAACAGCGGCGTGTACGTCGATCCGAATCGTAGTGAGCGACAGTTTCGAACCAACCTGAATGTAGCTGGTAACGATGTTGAGTCGATTATTACCAACTTCGGAACTATCGGTCGTGGAAATGAAAGTATAAATCAGGCTGGCGTTTGGCCGCGTGGAACAGGTCATGGTCATCTCCACGAAATGACCGGATTCATCGGCACCGAAGTTAACCTGAACCGCGATGGCGTAATCGGCAACAATCAAGTCATTATTTCTGATGGATACCGCGACGGCGGCGAAACCATCGACCCGGAAACTGGAATCGAATGGAAATTTCAGCCGTTGCCCGGGTATCTCAACTTAGGCGCCTCAAACGTTCAAATTGCTAACTCTCAAAATCCGAATAGCTGGCCCGATACCTGGCCGGGACGCGATGCAAGTTGGAATGGTGCCTGGAATGGCTTCTTCGGACTAAACCAATTCAAAGCCGATCAGGAAGTCTTTTATGTAATGGACGATGCCTGGAACAGAGAATATCCCTACTTCCCAGATTCTCGCGACTCAACCCGCCGCGGAGTTGGTGTACAGGTAAATGTTCGATTGTTTCAATGGTCCCAGGCACTGGCCAAAGACATCTTGTTCATGCAGTACGAGGTTACCAACACAAGTACCACCAGCTACACCTACAACATGAACGACAATCCGATTTTCTTCGGAGGCTACACTGATGTGAACCCATCTGGCGCGGGTGCTACCGATGATGCCGCTGCGTTTAATCGCGATGATAATATCGTATATGGCTGGTCGGCCACCGGGGTCGGACTCTGGTCTCAGTTTCGTGAAATACCACCTGGATACATCGGATGGAAATTCCTCGAAAGTCCGGGTATTGCCGATGATGGAATTGATAACGACGGAGATGGCATCATCGACGAACGTCGTGATAATCCAGCCGGTTAGTATGTATTCGGACCGTGTGGTTTTTATGATGAACCTCAATTTCGATGGGAGGGTGACGAGAACTGCAATTGGAATCCACTAACCGATGATGTTGGTTCGGATGGAATTGGTCCGCTGGATCCAAACTACCCAGGTCCAGATCCAGACGGAACAGAAGGTAACGGTCGACCCGATCAGGGAGAGCCTAACTTTGGCCGCCTCGATAAAAATGAATCGGATCAAATCGGGTTAACATCCTTTTTTGCGCCGCTATTCGGTCCCGTGAACATCAATAATGAAGAGTCCATGTGGCCGCGCATGCAACCCGGATTCTTCGACATCCCTCAGCAGGCCGTAAACCAGTACTGGATTTTCGCATCCGGACCATTTACGCTACGCCCAGATCAGACCGAGCGGTTCTCAACCAGTTTCGTATTTGGCGCCAACGAGCGCGAGATGTTCCGAAATGCTCAGGTTGCCCAGCGTATTTATGATGCTGATTATCGTTTTGCCCGTCCGCCGTTGCCACCAACTGTAACAGCCATTCCGGGCGACGGAAGGGTTGTGCTGCAGTGGGACGAAATTGCTGAGTTATCATTCGATCCGATTTACGGATTCGATTTTGAGGGCTATCGTGTGATTAAAGCAACAGATCCAAGTTTCCGCGATGCGAAAGATATTACCGATGCCCTTGGCACACCCCGATACAAAGTCGCCATCGCTCAATTCGATTTGGTGAACGGATTAACTGGTCCGCACCCGCTTCAACTCGGTGAAGAAATTGATCAGCCAACCGGAGTTCACTACTATATGGGCGACGACACCGGGCTGCGTCATTACTACATCGACGAAGATGTAGTGAATGGGAAGATGTACTACTACGCAGTTGTGTCGTACGATCAGGGTTACGATCTCGATTTCTTCGAAAGAGGAATATCTGAATTAGATAACTTATTTCGAATTTCACCATCTGAGTCGCCGGCAAGCATTACGGTAACCAATGGCGTGATATCATCATTTTCTCCGAACACTGCCGCTGCCCGACCCAATACTCAGCCAACAGATTTGGTAGAAGGAAGCCTGGATACGGATGGACAAAACAGGATTCAGCGCACAGACGGAGTCGCGACCGGAAGTATCCGTGCCATTGCAGTTTCACCTCAGTTATTCGAAGATGCCGCCTACTCTATATCCTTTGAAGAATCGCGCAAACCAGATAAATCAGCGGTAGAAACCACCACCGAAACATTCACAGTCGTTGACGATTTAGGCAATGTTATCCTAGATAAAGAGCCTGTTCCGCGCCGATTGAGTGGTGTTCCGCAAACAGTTTGGACGCACGAACTACTCGACCGCGGATTCATCCTTCAGTTTGAAAATCAAGAGCCAACACTGGCAAATACCCAACAGAACTCAGGATGGTCGTCCGAAAGTGACACGAATGTACGCACTCGCATCAGCTCGGTTCAGACATTTGCTTATCCAGACGGACCAATTTGGCCGTTATCGGTACAAATTGAGTTTTTTGATCCGGATGGGGAGCCTGTCGATTCGCACTTTACCTCAACTACGGGAAATATTTCGCGTCCGGTGTATTTCAAAGTAACTGAATATGGAACAGGCAGAAGTTTAGATTTCATTCTAAATGAGCCAGCTGCCACTCGAAATAATGGCGTAATCGACCTCAACGAAAGTATTCAGATTGTATTTAAAGACAATCCGACAGATGCACGTTATATCCCGGCATGGCAAATTACCTTCGAACGTCCGGTTGATTCGAGCGGAAATGACTTGCCAGATGATGAGATCGTTCTACCGCAACCCGGAGACATTTACGTGCTCCGATCACAGATTCCATTTGGTGAGCGTGATACCTACTCCTTTGCAGCACGTGCCAGAGTAGCAAATCCCGAAGCCGATGAGTCGCTGCTCAATAATATCCGCGTTGTGCCAAACCCGTACGTAGCTGCTACAGTAACTGAGGGCCGACCGTTTTTACAAGGTCGTGGCGAACGACGAATTGAGTTTCGAAATCTGCCAACACAGAGTACAATTCGGATTTATACCGTTAACGGTACATTCGTACGGGAACTCGACGAGAGCGCTGGTTATGCCGTGTGGGACTTGCGAACCAAAGACAACCTGGAAGCCGCATTCGGACTATACTTTTACCATGTTCGCGCCGAAGGGATAGGCGAAAAAGTGGGTAAATTTGCGATTATAAACTGATGTCAACTATGAAATACGTAATTAAATTTAGTTGTCTGGCACTGGTAATCTTCTTGCCAATGATGCTTCAGGCCCAAAGTAAAGTCGGAACAACTGCAGGTGGGTTCCTTGAAATTGGCGTCGGTGCCCGGGGCGTTGGTATGGGCGAGACCATCGTTGCAAGTACCGACGATGTTTCGTCACTGTACTGGAATCCATCTGGAATAACCCAGCTACCTGGCGGACAAGCCACTTTCCACCATACATCCTGGATAGCCGGAACCTCACTCAATTACGCCGCATTCGCCTTTAATGTGCCCAACATTGCCCATATTGGAGCGCAAATTTACATCTTCGACTCCGGCGAGATGGAAGTAACCGATATCATTTTCCCTGATGGAACCGGCGAAAACTTCAAAGTTCAAGATATCATGATCGGCCTCACAGCCGCTCGTCAGCTCACGAACAACTTCTCGATCGGGGGCTCTGTTAAGTACATTCAGTCCACCATCTGGCGCATGTCGGCCTCCACCATCGGACTCGATCTCGGAATGCAGTACGACACTCCTTTAAACAACCTGCGAATCGGATTCAATATTTCGAATTTCGGCGGAGAAATGCTGCTAACCGGAGATAACACACTCAAACGAATCGATTTAGATCCGAATTCTTCAGGCAACAACGATGGTCTTTTAGCAAATTTAGCCTTACGTTCGTGGGATATTCCACTTACATTTCGACTTGGTATGGGATACACCGTTTTCGAAACCAGTATGCACCGATTTCTGGTTGTAGCCGACGCTCTATATCCCAACAGTAATGATCCATATTTGAATGTAGGCGCCGAATACGGCTTCAATAATCTGCTATTTCTTAGAGGTGGACTGTCTCAGTTACTTCTCGACGACGCCGAAGGCATGCTACGACTCGGATTTGGCATAAACGTGATGGATAGAATTCAGGCCGATTTCGCATGGTCAGATCGCGGATTACTGGGAAGCACCAACATGGTCGGAATTTCAGTTTCTTTTTAATCACCAAACATGATAATCGAAGACACATCCGAAAAACTCTACAATCAGGTTGCAGAAGACATCCGCAACAAAATCCTGACCCAGAGTTACGGTCCAGACGGCAGACTGCCCAATTTTAAAGATCTCGCTGATACGTATAATGTCAGCATGTCTACCATCAAAAAGGCCATGCAGATACTCAGCGAACAGAATCTGATTATCGCCAGGGTGGGCCGGGGCACATTTGCCAATACATCCATTCCCACTACAGGACGTACGGTCACCCGAACCAAAGCAACCGCCGACAATATCGGATTATTGGTTCGAGACATCGACGGACCATACTTCTCGGGTATTTACAAAGGTTTGGGCGACTCTGCAAAAGCACTCGACAAACGCCTCATCGTAACGGTCTCGGTAGACGATCATCATCAGGAAGATTTGATGTACCGAATGCTTATGGATCAGGTTGAGGGTATTCTCGTTACCACAACCCGGAAATCTCTGTATGGCGTTACCATCTTCGACAAACTCCTGAAACTGAATCTTCCTTTCGTAATTCTGCACGATGTGTACGATACACCCAGTTTTTGCTTCGATGTCGATAACTATCAAGGTGGTCGACTTGCCGCAGAACGACTGTTAACCCGCAACATCACGAAATTCGCTGCAATCGTAGGAGAAATCGGTTATCGCGTTGATGACATGCGACTAAAAGGTTTCGTGGATGCCCTGCGCGACGGTGGCGTAAACATCGATGAGGATTGCTTTGTTCTGAGGAGCTCTCTGGGAGCAGAGGCCACTGCCTTCGACGAAGGATAAAAACTCGGAATGAGCCTGGATTTAGCCGGACTCGGTTTCCAGGGCGTACTCATGTTCAACGACCTCATTGCCATGGGATTTCAGAAAGCGCTGCTCGAGCGCGGTTTCTCTATTCCCGAAGATATTGCCGTTATCGGATTCGATAACATCGATCGCTGCTCGGAAGCTCGTGTTCCACTCACCACCATTTCTGTTCCACGTCGAGAAATCGGTCAGGCAGCACTCGAAAAACTTGTTCAAATCATAAATAACGAAGAAAAAATCCAACCCGAACGCATTTTGCTCGAGCCCGAACTCATTGTAAGAAGCTCGGCTTAATCTGTAATTGTCACTACTTATGTACCGTCTCGTTTATCTATTGCTCGCAGTAATTATGCTGCAGGCCTGCTCAAAATCTGCCCCTGAAAAAGATGAACGCCTCCAAGAAATGCGCGGCGTCTGGATTACCAATGTCGATAGCGAAGTTCTTTTCGATAAAGAATCTATTGTTGAGGCGGTCGATTATCTGGCCGACCGGGGGTTCAATCTGATGTTTCCTGTGGTCTGGAATAAAGGCTACACCTTATATCCAAGGCAGGTTCTGGTTGATTATTTCGGAGAGGAATATCGATTTGATCCGCTATTTGCCGAGCAGGGAAGAGATCCGCTTGCCGAGTTTATCGTTGAAGCTCATCGCCGTGGAATGGAGGTTATGCCCTGGTTCGAATTCGGATTCGCGTCCTCGTTCGAAGAAGACGGTGGACATCTAATCGCCATGAAACCCCATTGGGCGGCTCGCGACAGCTCCGGAGCGTTGCTCAAGAAAAACGGCTTCGAATGGATGAATGCAATCCACCCGGAAGTCCAGGATTTCATGCTCGCGCTTATCAACGAGGTCATAGAAAACTACGATATCGATGGTATTCAGGGCGACGACCGACTGCCGGCAATGCCATCTGAGGGTGGCTATAGCGAGTTCACAGCTTCGCTTTATGAGCAGGAAACCGGTCAGCAACCACCAGCTTCATCGCGCGAACCAGAGTTTCTGCAGTGGAAATCAGATAAATTATCCGACTTCGGAGGAAGACTGTACGATTTGGTTAAGTCACACGACGAAAACCTCATTGTTTCTTTATCGCCCAGCGTCTACGATTGGTCGAAAAGGGAATATCTGCAAGACTCACCCGAATGGATTCGACGAAATCAGGTCGATATTCTTCACCCTCAAGCCTACCGGTACGAAATTGAGCGATACCTGACGACAGTTGATGATGTGGCTAGATATTCTGGCTACCTGGCCATGGATGATGGCAGCTACTACGTCGATCGATCCAACGTTTTTGTTTCTCCCGGAGTGCTGATTAAGTCCGGTCCCCGCTATAACAATCCCGAATACGTTCTCGAAGCCCTCAGATATCATCGGGAACTCGGACTCCATGGCGAAATTTTCTTCTTCTACGAAGGACTTCATCATGCAAACGAATACCTGGCCGACTCCCTTTACACGCATTTCTATCACGAACCGGCCGTTTTGCCCTATCGCTCAAATCCAGATTGGCGTTTTGAAGCTTTTATTTTGGATGCCGGCACAACCTCCGCCGATATCCCTCAATCGGGAAATTACCAGGTATTTGTTGAAATCCCATTTGATGAAGTGTATGATGGCGCCGTAGGTGTAAACCTACAGGTTAATGAAACTCATCGGGAGCTCACTCACAGTCAGTTGGCATTGGTCGGCGGCTGGAACCACATAGGTCAGACAGCTTTTGTGTCGGGCGACTCTGTTCGGTTAGACTCCGCATCTGGCGCTCCAGAACAACGAATCATGTTGCTCATAAATAGAAAAAAATCATCTCAATAAACTATCGTGTATTACAAACTTAGAGTCTTATTACTTCTCGTTGCTGCAGTGTTGCTTACCTCAAACGTAAACGCACAACAAACAGAATATGCCGAAGAAATTCGTGGCGTTTGGATTACGAATGTGGCCAGTCCGATGATGTACAACAAAGATTCAATTGCTGAGGCGATGGATTATCTTGCATCAAATGGAATTAACGTCGTTTTTCCCGTTGTTTGGAATAAGGCGGAAACGCAGTATCCTTCGCAAATTATGCTCGACCAATATGGCGTGCTAATTGAAGATGTGTTTCAGATTCAGGGCCGAGATCCGCTGGCCGAGCTCATCACAGAAGCCCACAGAAATGGAATGGAGGTAATTCCATGGTTTGAGTACGGATTTGCTGCTTCATTTGGCGATCAAACTGGCGGACGATTAATTCAGCAAAATCCGCATTGGGCAACGCGAAACAGTGCCGGACAATTTTTCTCAAAAAACGGATTTTATTGGGCGAATGGATTGCATCCTGAAGTTCAGGAATTGATGCTTAGTCTCATCCATGAAGTTATCGACAACTACGATATTGATGGTGTTCAGGGTGACGACCGATTACCAGCCATGCCCAGCGAGGCCGGTTATGATGATTTCACCGTTGAGTTGTACCGCAGCGAACATGGTGGTAACAATCCGCCAGCCGGATACCTGAACAACGACTGGATGCTTTGGAGAGCCGACAAACTCACCAACTTCCTCGGACGATTATACCGGGGCGTCAAAGAAAAAGACGAAAATCTGATCGTATCGATGTCGCCGAGTCACTACAATTTCTCCCTAAGAGAATATCTTCAGGATGTTCCCCGCTGGTTAGATTCCAACTATGTGGATATGATTCACCCTCAGTTATATCGTGGTACAGCAGATGCTTATTTAACCGAGTTAAAAGGGGTGGTCGGACCGAATCCAGGTTCTGTTGGCGGATATGTAAAACCACAAGACAGGCATAAACTCGCACCCGGAATTTTAACACGAAGCGGAAACACGGTTTACGGTCCTCAGGTTATTAGTCAAATGATTTCCCATAACCGCGAATACGGTATAAATGGCGAAGTATTCTTTTTCTACGAAGGGATGGGTGCTGCTAATGATTATCTGGCCGACTCGCTTGGAGCAACATTCTACTCCGAACCAGCGATTTTGCCATTCAGACAAGGGCAATTGCGACGTCCACCGGCAACCATTATGAACGAAACGGATTCCGGCGTTGATCGTGTTGGCAGCTGGCAAGCCGTAATTCCTTCTCCCTCACCCCCGGGATATGAAGGTCGTTCCTTACGCGGACAAGCCGGTAGCGGAGCAAGCCTCACGTACAACATCGACGTTCCTTACGACGCCTGGTACCGTGTATATGCGTACACACCATACGATTCGAATACAAATCCGAACAACGCAACTACAGGCGCCCCATACACCGTTTATCATAACGCTGGCGAAGACTCCGTAGTTACCAAAGTGAACCAATCCTTATTTCGAAACAGAGGCTGGGTACCGATTGCAAATGTATATCTGGAAGCAGGCGTTAAACCCGTTGTTCGCATCAAGACAGATGAAATCACGGACGGGAAACCTGTTTTTGCTGATGCCGTGATGTTAATTCTCGACCGAAGCAAGTCCCCCGATGTCGATATTCCGGTGCAGACTTCCATCTACGATCATATTCCTGAAATCGAGCGACCTCGTGTAACCAGCTTGATGCCTGCCTACCCCAATCCGTTTAATCCGACAACGAATATTCGGTACCGACTCGAGTCCACCACGCAGGTAAACATGGAAGTCTATGACTTACTAGGCCGTCGGGTGGCAACACTTGTCGATCAGGTAATGCCGGCAGGAGAACATCAGGTGCTGTTCGACGGGGCAAATTTGGCCAGTGGCATGTATCTGTATCGCTTGCAAGCCGGAGGCGAGGTCTTTACAAACAAAATGATGTTGATCAAATAGAAAAACTGAGGTGAGACACACCATCAGATAGCATAAAGAAAATTTAGTTTGACGGGGTAATACGTGATTTTAATTGACTACCTGATTATCATCGGTTATCTGCTAATACTGATCGGAATCGGTATTTATCTTCAGCATCGGGCTTCGCGAAGTACCGACAGTTTCTTCCTTGGCGATCGTGGACTACCCTGGTGGGCACTCGGAGCCTCGGGCATGGCCTCGAATCTGGATGTTTCGGGCACGATGATTATCGCCGCGCTGGTCTATGCCATGGGTGTGCAGGGATTCTTTATCGAAATTCGTGGCGGAGTCGTTCTGATTCTCGCATTTTTCATGATTTTCATGGGGAAATGGAACCGCCGGGCCGAGGTTATGACCATCGCCGAATGGATGGAGTTTCGTTTTGGCAAGAACAAACAAGGTGAGGCTGCCCGAATTCTTGCAGCAGTCGCCCAGCTAACCTTCGCCATCTGGGCCATATCGTATTTCATTCAGGGAGCCGGCATCTTTTTAAGCCAGATTCTGGACATCTCTCCAGATCTTGCAGCCATACTCATGATCACACTTTGTGGCTTTTATGCCGCATTGAGTGGACTTTACGGCGTCGTTTACACCGAAGTATTTCAGGGAGCACTGATTCTCGTCGTTATTATTTACGTCGTTATTAACGTGATGACGGCCATCACA